>NZ_FR886763.1:38960-52548 GCF_000436615.1 Blautia sp. CAG:237 | reverse complement strand
GAAGAGCTGAGGAGATCGTTGCGAAACTGAATGAGCGCACAGAGTGCAAGGTAACTCTGCATGACTTCTCAGATCCGGAAGTACTTCGTGCTTCTATCGCAGAGAGCGCAATCCTTGTAAATGGTACTTCTGTTGGAATGGCTCCGAATGTAGACAGAACGATCATCACAGATACAAGTATGTTCCATAAGGATCTGTTTGTATTCGATGTAATTTACAATCCACAGGAAACAAGACTGCTCCGTGAAGCAAAGGAAGCAGGATGCAAGACTGGTAACGGTATGTACATGCTGCTGTATCAGGGAGCTGCGTCCTTCAAGCTTTGGACGGGTGAGGAGATGCCGGTGGAGATCATAAAGGAGAAGTATTTCTCTTAAGAAGAGGAAATATATGGCTTGAGAAGCCGAAAATAATCGCCAAGGGGACTTCGCAGTCCCCTCGGCACACCCCTCGCCGGTGTTTTCGACGGGATGAATGGTGGTAGGAAGGGTACAGAGTTCTTCGTCGTGGAGGACGGGAGGGTGTTGACTTTACTGATTCTGAAAAATTGATGTTGTGAGTGATTTTGGTTTGTTTTCGTAGATGGTGATACCATCTTTTTTTATTTCTTCTTTTAGTGTATCTGAAATTGGTGCGTCTGCTTGTATAATATCGAATATTAAGAGTGAATATATATTTTCTTTGACATCCCAGTAAAAATTATCGAAATCTCCACCGTATACAACAATATCAATATCGCTTCGTTCTGTATGTGTACCTCGCGCGCGTGAACCAAATAGTATGATTTTCGTAACAGAATATTTCTGTGCAAGTGTGGTAAGTTCTCTGAAAACTCTATCCGGTAGATTGTATCTCATATTTTATCACCTCCGATTTATATGAAATTATATCCGGGGATTTTTTGTAACTGTTCACAGGTAGAGACCTACAGGGCAAAATGCCATCACCGAAGGTGATTTGGAATGCATTTTGATCAAGTTGCTGTGAACGGAGTGAACAATAACGATTTTTTTGAGATAATATTGAGAGTTAGAGTGGAAGCGGGTATACTGTGTATACAGTAAACGCAGAAATAAATGGAGGTGTAAGATCATGGAATCCAGATCAGATGAGTTATATCATGTCTTGTGTGAAAAGGGCTACCCGGATGACTTCTGCAAGGAAATCGCCTACCGGCAGATGAATACAGATTATACGGCTACGCGAATGTTAGGCTACCTCTACCGCGTCTCCAATCCCCGCCCGGAGGACGTAGTAGACGAAATGCTAGCAATCCTGACCGACCGCGAAGCAATCATCCAAAAGAAAGAACTGGAACACGCCCAGGCAACGATAAACCATGTTTACCGGAAAGGCCTGTGATAATATGAAAACATTAGAACAATTCAAAGTAGAACAAATGAAAGATAAGGAATTTGCTACGGAATACGAAAAGATTTGCCTTGAACTTGAGAATGAGAAAACAGAAATACAGGCAGAATATGAATTAAAAAATAATGTGGAATAATAAGAAAAAGCACTGAAAGTTATGATGAATCATGAGTTCAGTGCTTTTTTGTTACAGACTACTTAAGAAATGAAAGATCAATCTCCCCATCAAAAACGGTAGTAGCCGGCCCTGTCATATATACGAGGTTTTCCTGGCGGTTCCAGAAGATCTGGAGGTTGCCGCCGAGGAGTTTGACGGTGACTGGTTCGCCTTCGTCAACGAGTCCGTTCAGGGTGGAGGCTACGGCTACGGCGCAGGCACCGGTGCCGCAGGCGAGGGTTTCGCCGGAGCCACGTTCCCAGACACGCATCTGGAGTGTGTGGCGGTCAATGACTTTGACGAATTCTGTGTTGATACGGTCCGGGAAATCAATGTGGTTTTCGAATTTCGGACCGATCTTTTCGATTTCGAGATTGTCAATGTCATCCATATATACGATCGCATGTGGATTTCCCATGGAAACACCTGTGATACGGTAAGTAGTACCATCTACATCCAGCGGTTCGTCGATGACCTGTTCCTTGCTGGAAACGATCGGAATCTGGTTTGCTGTCAGAATCGGGGATCCCATATTTACTTTAACGAGGGCAACTTTGCCGTCATCCCCAAGTGTCAGATCCAGATACTTGATACCGCTTTTGGTTGCAACAGAGATGCTGGTCTTGTTGACGATGCCGTAATCATAAGCATACTTGGCAACACATCTGATTCCATTTCCGCACATAGCACCCTGAGAACCGTCGAGATTGTACATATCCATCTCACAGTCTGCCACGTCAGACGGTTTGATCAGGATCAGACCATCTGATCCGATTCCGAAATGGCGGTCGCTGACGAATTTTGCCACAGCAGATGGATTGGTTACTGTTTCCTTGAAGCAGTTCACGTATACATAATCGTTGCCGATCCCGTGCATTTTTGTAAATTTCATAAAAGTCCTCCTATTTATTAATATTCTCCCCATTCAGTTACAGTATCTTTAGTAAAAAACTAAAAAGCTGGATAAACTTTCCAACATCATAGAACCATAGTATAACGGAAAAATGTTATAGTTTTGTGAAGTTTAACTAAAAAATACTCAAAATTATTATGAATAACGCCTAAACTCTTTTGAAAATCAAAAGAACTTACGGAACCAGCTCCTGCATTTCCGGAAACGGTCCAAGACTGCGTTTCAAAATTCCCGTTACCTGTGCGATCAGAATACCATAATTGGTGATCGGCACGCCCTGATCCTGGCAGCAGGCGATGCGGTATTTCATTTCGCGTTCATTCAGCATGCAGCCGCCGCAGTGAACGACCATTTTATAGGAAGAAACATCATCCGGGAATTCTGTGCCGGAAGTAAATTCAAATACAGGTTCTTTTCCTGTATAGTTTCGGATCCACTCAGGCATCTTGCAGGTTCCAATATCTCCACATTGACGATGATGCGTACATCCTTCTGCGATCAGGATATGGTCGCCATCCTCGATAGAAGAAAGTGCGGCAACGCCTTTCAGCTGTGTCTCCAGTTCTCCTTTATATCGTGCAAAAAGAATAGAAAACGAAGTCAGAGTGATATTCTCCGGTACATCTTTTGAAACACGCGCAAATGCCTGGCTGTCAGTGACAACCAGTTTCGGACAGACACCCTGCGCCAGAAAATGATCCAGAGTACTTTTTAACTCCGTATCCCGCACAACAAGGGAAAGTGCGCCACGTTCCAGAATATCACGGATCGTCTGCTGCTGCGGCAGGATCAGACGGCCTTTCGGTGCGGCCTTGTCGATCGGGACGACCAGGATCACCAGATCAAGCGGCTCGATCAGATCCTGGATCAGTGGATACTGGTGTGTATCTTCCGGTTTCAGAGTGGCGATCTTTTCTTTTAGTTCCTGGATGTTCATGCCATCAGCTGCACTGGCCAGAACTTCCCCGGCGCGGACTGACATTGCGAGATTCTTGATCTCTTCGACAGAAAGAAGATCAATCTTATTGTAAACAACAAGATACGGAATGTGCTTCTCATGGAATTTATGAAGAAGCGCAAATTCCTCTTCACCCTTTCCAGTGGTGCTGTCCACGACCAGGATCGCAATATCCGTCTTGTTCAGGACCTGATAGCTTTTGCGCACGCGAAGCGCACCAAGTTCGCCCTCATCATCAATCCCCGGTGTGTCAATGACAACCACAGGGCCAAGCGGCAGCAGTTCCATGGATTTGTATACAGGATCCGTCGTAGTTCCCATCACAGAAGAAACGATCGCAAGATCCTGCCCGGTCACAGCATTGATCACACTCGATTTCCCGGCATTTCTTTTTCCAAAAAAACTGATATGTACCCGTTCAGAAGCAGGTGTCTGATTCATTCCCATAACTCTTCCCCCTTTGCCTTCGAAAAAAGATTACAGAAAATAATCCGAAAAAACAGGAAAAATTTACTGCAATATTTTAAATTATGAAAGTGTTTCTTTCTATTATAAGAAAATACAGAAAAATATGCAAGTATGAGAAGTGCATTTCTGCGTAAAAAGCGACAATGCTAAAATTTTTGTATTGCACTAAAAGAAAGAATTGCTTGTATTTTCTGCGGATTATGATACAATAAGAAAAATGAAGAGGAATTATGCATTTTTCCTGCATAAATATTCCAGGAAAACGAGGAGGAAAAGAAGATGAACTTAAAGAAAATCACAGCAATCGCTCTTGGTGCAGTTATGACTGTATCTATGGCAGTACCGACATTTGCAGCAGACGATGTAGAGACCGTTACAGATGGCAAACTTACAGTAGCAACAAGCCCGGACTTCGCACCGTATGAATTCTATTCTATCGATGATGACGGCAACCCGACACTGGCAGGATTTGACATGGATCTGGCTAAGTACATCGCAGACAAGATGGGACTGGAACTGGAAGTAGTCCCGATGGACTTTGACGGTGTATTAAGCGAACTTGCTCAGAAGAACGTAGACCTTGGCATGGCTGGTCTTTCCCCAGATCCGGCACGTGAGGATGCTATGGAGTTCTCAGACCTGTACTATCAGGGTGGACAGTCCTTCGTAACTGTCAAAGACAAAGCAGATCAGTTCAAATCTCTTGAAGATGCAAACAACAAGGATTACTCCATCGGAGCACAGACAGGTTCTATCCAGCTTGATCTTGCAAACGAGAACACACCGGATGCTGATATCGTATCTCTTCCTAAGGTTACTGACCTTATCACAGAGCTTCTGACAGGTAAGATGGATGGTGCATTCATCGAGACAGCAGTAGCAGAGAGCTATCAGAAGAACTATCCGGATCTTGTGATCGTATGTGATGTACCGTATGATACCGTAGGATCTGCAATCGGTGTTTCAAAAGGAAACGATGCACTTCTCAAAGCTGTAAACGCAGCGATCGCAGATGCACTTGATGACGGTTCCATGGACAAATTCATCGCAGATGCAACAGAGCTTGCAGCAGGTCAGACATATGAAGGAACACTGGACGACAACGGTGCAGTTCCGGAGACAGATGACACTGCAGAAGATGCTGAATAAGCAGATCAACCTGACTGGTAATACAAGCAATGGATAATGGATTCCTCCCCAGAACTGATGGGGAGGAATTTTGCTGACGATCAATTTATTACATTATTAAGAAAGGAATTTTTATGGACAGTTTTATTAAATTATCTAATTTTGGCAAAATTGCCCCATATGCACAGCTGTTCAGACAGGGACTTCTGGTAACTGTACTGTTATCCCTGTTCACCGTTGCGATCGGTTTTGTGCTCGCACTGATCCTTGCGCTGATGCGTATGTCAAACATCCGTCCGTTCCGCGCTCTCGCAGTAGACCGTAATGGACATCTGAGAGAGGGAGGACCGCTGGTATGGCTCTCAAAATTCAATCCCCTTTCTTTTATCGCAACTGCATACGTTGAGATCCTTCGTTCCACACCTGTACTGGTACAGATCTTCATCATCTACTATGGTGTGTTCGGAATGATCGACCTTCCGTCTTTCCAGATGTTTGGATTTATCAAATTCAACAGATTTTTCCCTGGTGTCGTTGCACTTGGAATGAACTCCGGTGCTTACCTCTGTGAGATCATCCGTGCAGGTATCCAGTCCATCGATCAGGGACAGACAGAGGCAGCCCGTTCTCTGGGACTTTCTCAGACAATGAACCTGCGTTACATCATTCTTCCGCAGGCACTCAAGAATATCCTTCCGGCGATTGCAAATGAATTCGTTGTTATCATCAAGGAATCTGCGATTACATACACCATCGGTGTACAGGATATCATGTCTGCAGTAAACGCAGTCAAAGGTGCGACCTTTATCATCATCGAGCCTCTGCTGGTAGCAACAGCGATCTATTTCTGCCTGTGCTTCCCGACCTCCAAACTGATCGCATATTTCGAAAGGAGAATGAGCCATGGCGACAAACGATAGTATGATCCAGGTAAAAAACCTCAAGAAACATTATCACAGGGGCGCGATCAAGGCTCTGGATGATGTGACAGTCAACATCAACAAAGGTGATGTTATGGTAGTCATCGGACCGTCAGGTTCCGGTAAATCCACTTTTCTTCGAAGCCTGAACCTTCTGGAAGAGCCGACAGACGGTGAGATCATCTTCAACGGTGTGGATATCACCAAGAAGAAATACAAGGACGCTTCCGGCAAGACTGTAAAGCTCAACATCGACGATCTTCGTCAGAAAATGGGAATGGTGTTCCAGCATTTTAACCTGTTCCCGCATATGACGATCCTTGACAACATGACCCTGGCACCTATGAAGGTCAAAGGTGTTTCCAAAGAAGATGCCGAGAAAAAAGCTCTGGAGCTTCTTGCGCGTGTAGGACTTGCTGACCGTGCCAATGCATATCCGATCCAGCTTTCCGGCGGACAGAAACAGCGTGTTGCGATCGTCCGCGCACTTGCAATGGAACCGGAAGTCATGCTGTTTGACGAGCCGACTTCCGCACTTGACCCGGAGATGGTAGGAGAGGTTTTGGATGTTATGAAAGAACTTGCGAAGGAAGGCATGACCATGGTCGTGGTAACACACGAGATGGGATTTGCAAGAGAGGTTGGAAACCGTGTACTTTTTATGGCAGACGGGAAACTTCTCGTAGACGGAACACCGTCAGAAATCTTTGATAACCCGAGCAACCCGCGTCTGCAGGAATTTTTATCCAAAGTTTTATAAAATCAACAAAGATTAACGAGAAGGTAACCGGAAGATTCTGGTTGCCTTTTCGTGAATAAAGATAAATCATGTCGAAAGAAGGTATTATATTATGACAGCAGAAAAACAGTCTGCACTGCAGACGATCGAAGAAAAAAAATCTCTGATCACCGGTATCGCAGATAAGATCTGGGGATTTGCAGAGCTTTCCCTCCAGGAATTTAAGTCAGCCGAAACCTACTGCGAAGCTCTGGAAAAAGAGGGATTCGAAGTGGAGCGTGGAACCAGCAATATCGAGACGGCTTTTGCGGCATCTTATGGCCACGGACGTCCGTATATCGGAATCCTCGCAGAGTATGACGCGCTTTCAGGGCTTTCTCAGGAAGCAGGTGCAACTGAGCGAAAAGAGATCCACGTCGGCGGTAACGGCCATGGATGCGGACATAACATCCTTGGTGCAGGAGCTTTTGCGGCAGCACTTGGAGTGAAAGCATATCTTGAGAAAAATGACATTTCCGGAACCGTGATCCTCTATGGCTGCCCGGGAGAAGAGGGCGGTGCTGCAAAGGCATTCATGGCGCGTGACGGAGTCTGGAAAAAACTCGACGCAGCCCTTACCTGGCATCCGGAAGACGTCAATGAAGTTGCAACCGGTTCCTCCAACTCCTGTATCCAGACACAGTACAAGTTTACAGGAATCGCCTCTCACGCGGCAGGAGCCCCGGAGATGGGACGAAGCGCCCTTGATGCAGTAGAACTTATGAATATTGGCGTGCAGTTTTTGAGAGAGCATATGAGCGACAAGGCAAGGATCCATTATGCGATCACAGACGCAGGCGGATGCAGCCCGAACGTGGTACAGCCTCGTGCAAGCGTCCTCTATATGGTACGTTCCAATCATGTGGCTGAGGCGGTAGAACTCCAGAAACGTGTCGACAAGATCGCAGAAGGCGCGGCTCTGATGACGGAGACTACTTACGAGAAGAAATTTATCGACGGACTCGCCGATACCGTGAGCAACTTTGCCCTTGAGCGCGTCCTCTATAAAAACTTCAAAGAACTGGGCGTTCCGCAGTACACAGACGAGGAGAATGCTTTCGCGGATGCACTCGCAGAAACCTACGATCACAGCGCGGTTCCTGGTGTTGCGGCAGAAAACGACGAGGAAGCGAAAGAACAGGTGGAGAAGATGCAGAAAGAATATGGACATGCAATGAATGCATTCCTGACACCTCTCTATCAGAAAGATGCGTTCAAAGCAGGGTCTACGGATGTTGGAGATGTAAGCTGGCTGACCCCGACAGCACAGATCCACGTTGCGGCATGGCCAAACGGCTGCCCGGGACACAGCTGGCAGAATGTTTCCTGTGACCGCACAGAGATCGGTCATAAAGCAGCCCTGTGTGCAGGAAAAGTCCTCGCAGCGACCGCGATCGATCTGTTTGAAGATACTTCACTTCTGGATGAAGCAAGAGCAGAGTTTGAAAAACGTACAAAAGATGGATATGTATGCCCGATCCCGAAAGATGCAGTGCCGGTCATCCCGGACTGATCTGGACGATAAAAGAAGATAAAAAAGAACCGGCTCCGGTGCAGGATAAAGCACACGGGAAACCGGTTCTATTTGATTACGGAATAAAATCCTGTTATTCGGCTTCTTCCATTTGGGCACGAAGGGCACTTAATTCCTTCATTTCCTTATAACAGTATTTGATGATCTCCTTACGGGTGATGATGCCAATAAAAGACCCCTTGTCATCTATGACAGGAACATAGTTCTGGTTGATGGCACGATCCAGAAGATCCTCCATATCTGCGTCCGCATGAACCGGCTTGTAAGTGGCACGGCGCGGGATCGCCATGATGGAAACATCCTCCATCTGCTTCAGGTCTGTGATATTGATGTTGAGACGCTTGATTCCCCACAGAAGATCTCCCTCGGAGATCGTTCCGGTGTATTTACCCTCTTTGTTAAGAATTGGGATACAGGAGAATTTTCGGTGCTCCATCTTCTCGACGGTCTGACGAAGTGTTTCGTCCTCAAATATATAAGCAACGTCACTCTTAGGTGTTAAAAAAAACAAAATATTCACAATCAGTACCTCTGTCTTTCTATACTCATTCAGTGTATCTGGCTTGGTTTATAGTTCAGATGCTCTTATTATGATAGTATGCGGGGTACAGAATGTCAATTGTTTAAATATTAAAAATTGGTGAAAAATCACTATAAATCCTGAAAAATAAGAAGGTTTTACAGCAGATTTACTCCGCCTTCCTCTGCTGCTTTGCGCACAGATTCCGGCCAAATGGATACATGTACTTCACCGATATGAGCTTTGCGGAGGAAGAACATACAGATACGGGACTGGCCGATACCGCCGCCGATGGTATATGGCAGTTCTTTGTTAAGGATCGCTTTCTGGAATGGAAGCTCTCTGCGGTCGTCACAGCCTGCTTCTGTGAGCTGGGAGTCAAGAGAATCCTCATCAACACGGATACCCATAGAAGAAAGCTCCAGAGCGATATCAAGAACCGGATAGTATACAAGGATATCTCCGTTCAGTTCCCAGTCATCGTAGTCCGGGGCACGTCCATCGTGACGCTCTCCGTTGGATAAGGTCTTACCAACCTGCATAAGAAAGACAGCACCTTTCTCCTTGACGATCTTGTATTCTCTTTCCTTTGGTGTCAGATCAGGATACATGTCAACCAGTTCCTGAGTGGAAACGAAAGCGATTTCTTTAGGAAGAATCTCTTCAATGTAGTCATACTGGACAGCCATGTATTTCTCTGTCTTGCGGAGAACGCTGTAGATGGAGCGAACGGTGTTGATCAGAGTTTCCATGGTACGTTCTTCTTTGGAGATGATCTTCTCCCAATCCCACTGGTCTACATAGACGGAGTGGATGTTGTCGAGATCTTCATCACGACGGATCGCGATCATGTCAGTATACAGTCCTTCGCCGTGAGCGAAGCCATATTTTTTGAGTGCGTAGCGTTTCCATTTGGCAAGGGAGTGTACGATCTCAGCGTTTTCTTTTTCTTCCTGTCCTTTGATGTCAAAGCTTACAGGACGTTCTACGCCATTCAGGTTATCGTTGAGACCTGAAGACGGGGATACAAAAACCGGTGCAGAAACACGAAGAAGATTCAGCTTCTGGGCGAGGGTCTGCTGGAAAAAGTCTTTGACTGTTTTAATTGCAACCTGTGTATCATGCAGACTCAGATCTGAATGATAACCGGCAGGGATTTTAATTTCATCCATAATATTTCCTCCTCAAATTTTACTAGGCTTAATTATAGCAAGAAATTTTCTGTATTGCAATTTTAACCTTGCATTATTTTGAAAATGAGTCTAAAATAAATGTTACTGTCCGCATGATCTGACCACGTAAATGATGTTTGGATGACGGTCCACAGGTGACTTTATGCGGTGCAAACAAATGTTCAGAATATGGCAAAAACAAGGGGAAATTTCAGACAATAAAAAATGAAATATCCCCTTTTATTTTACATGATGTTGTGGTATACTCTCATAAGCAGTACAAGATATGGGGAAGGCGAAAAGAATAGAAAAGCCTTATATTATAGCAAACAGGAGAGACAAAGGTATGATCTATGTAATCAAAAAAGACGGCACAAGAGAAGAATTTGATCCGCAGAAGATCGTCAAGGCGGTAAATAAATCAGCCGCACGTATTCTTTATAAATTTTCAGATGAAGAGAAGGAATTTATCTGCCAGTTCGCGCAGGAACATGCAGATTCTCTTGGAAAGAATGAGATCGAGATCCAGGAGATGCACAATATCGTAGAGGGCGCACTGGAGCGTGTGAATCCGGCGGTTGCCAAGAGCTACCGTGATTACCGCAACTACAAGCTGGATTTTATCCATATGATGGATGATGTCTATACCAAGAGCCAGGCAATCCGCTATATCGGTGACAAGAGTAATGCAAATACAGACAGCGCTCTTGTTGCTACCAAGAGAAGCCTGATCTTTAACGAACTGAACAAGGAATTATACAGGAAGTTTTTTATGAACCGCAATGAGCTGCAGGCATGCAAGGACGGATACATCTATATTCACGATCAGTCTGCACGACTGGACACGATGAACTGCTGCCTGTTTGATGTGGGGGCAGTTTTAAGCGGCGGTTTCGAGATGGGGAATGTCTGGTACAACGAGCCGAAGACACTGGATACTGCATTTGATGTCATGGGTGATATCATCCTGAGTACAGCAGCACAGCAGTACGGTGGCTTTACAGTGCCGGAGGTCGACAAGATCCTCGGACCATACGCACAGAAGAGTTATGACAAATACGTCAGCGAATTTATGAAATACTCCGATGAGAACTGGACCGGCAGAGAAGAGAGAGCTATCGAGTACGCGCTGGACAAAGTCCGGAGAGATTTTGATCAGGGATGGCAGGGAATCGAGTACAAGCTGAATACGGTAGGTTCTTCCCGTGGTGACTATCCGTTTGTTACTGTGACACTCGGACTTGGTACAGGTCAGTTCGAGAAGATGTGTAATATTTCTCTTCTGCAGGTGCACAAGGGCGGTCAGGGTAAGAAAGGCCATAAGAAGCCGGTTCTTTTCCCTAAGATCGTATTTCTGTATGATGAGAATCTTCATGGACCGGGCAAACCGTGCGAGGACATCTTTGAGGAGGGCGTTGACTGCTCCTCCAAGACCATGTATCCGGACTGGCTTTCTCTGACTGGCAAGGGCTATATCGCAAGCATGTACAAGCAGTATGGCAAGGTTATCAGCCCGATGGGATGCCGTGCATTCTTAAGTCCATGGTATGAGAGAGGCGGCATGTATCCGGCAGATGAGAATGACAAGCCTGTATTTGTAGGACGTTTCAATATCGGTGCAGTCAGTCTTCATCTTCCGATGATCCTGGCGAAAGCAAGAGCAGAGAGCAGAGATTTTTACGAGGTTCTTGATTTTTACCTGCAGATGATCCGAAATCTCCACATCCGCACCTATGAGTACCTGGGACAGATGAGAGCATCCACGAACCCGCTTGCTTACTGTGAGGGCGGTTTCTACGGCGGTCATCTCAAACCGAACGAAAAGATCGGCAAGATCCTCAAACCGATGACAGCTTCCTTCGGGATCACAGCCCTGAATGAGCTTCAGGAGCTTTACAACGGCAAATCTATCCGCGAGGATGGACAGTTTGCACTGGAAGTACTGAAATATATCAATGACAAAGTAAACCAGTTCAAGCAGGAGGACGGATACCTCTATGCGATCTACGGAACACCGGCAGAGAGCCTCTGTGGTCTTCAGGTTGAGCAGTTCCGCAAGATGTATGGAATCGTAGAGGGTGTTTCTGACAGACCGTATGTCAGCAATAGCTTCCACTGCCATGTTACCGAGGATGTGACTCCGATTGAGAAACAGGATCTGGAGGGACGTTTTTGGGAACTCTGCAACGGCGGTAAGATCCAGTATGTCCGTTATCCGATCGGCTACAACAAAGAAGCCATCCGTACCCTGATCCGCAGAGCGATGGACCTGGGCTATTATGAGGGTGTAAACCTTTCTCTGGCTTACTGCGATGACTGCGGTCACCAGGAGCTGGAAATGGACGTATGCCCGGTATGCGGCTCACGTAACCTGACAAAGATCGACCGTATGAACGGATATCTTTCCTATAGCCGTGTTCATGGTGACACACGATTGAATGAAGCGAAGATGGCCGAGATCGCAGAGCGTAAATCTATGTAAGCAGATAGAGTTTTAAGTATACAAAAAGAGTACAGATATGACGAAAGTGAAAGTCATGTCTGTACTCTTTTTGGTATATAAGGAGAAATTTATTTCTTCTTAGGTGTTACCGGCGGCAGCTCGCAGTAGTAAGCGATGCCAAGTGGTGTTACAAGAAGCGGGTGGACAGGACGGTAGACCGGAAGTTTGAGTTTCTTCTCGAATACGGTCGTGAATTCTTTGAAGCTGGCAGAACCGCCTACGACGTAAACCGCAGGGACCTCATATCCCTGGAGAAATCTTTCGGTGATTGTTGCCATCTTCTCAACAGTAGCCTTGATAACAGGAAAAATCTCAGCTTCCTTTTCAGGGTCAGTCTTGAGAACTTCAGCGTCCTCGTAAGGAATCTTGTAATGACCTGCAACGGTCATGGTCATGTGGCTTCCGCCTGTTGCCTCATCGTCGGTATAGATGACCTTGCCATCCTTGAGGATGCTGATTCCGGTAGTGCCGCCGCCGACATCGACAACTGCACCGTCAGTGATCTTGAGCACGGCAGAAGCAGCAGTCGGTTCATCTACGATGTTGGTTACTTCAAAACCGGCTCCTTCGAGGACATAGCCGATGCTTTTGATACTGCCCTCGGAAACTCCTGGAGGGATCGCTGCGGCACCGTAGAGAAGCTCCGTGCCGAGTTTTTCTTCAAGCTCATTTTTAAGTTTGGTGACAAGCTGAACGGATTCATAATAATTGACGATCACACCGTCACGGATCGCATGGGAAGGAGCAGAAGCTCCGGCAATCGGGCGGTTGTTGCTGTCCACAACAGCAAGTACGGTATTAGCAGTACCAAGGTCAACGCCGACTTTGAGCCTGCCACGGTAATTTTTGCATTCGCCGGTCCGCACCAGTTCTGCAAAATTAGATAAAGTTCTGTTTTTTAGTTCCATTTTTGCTACTCCATTTCTGCGAAAAAATATCGAATCTGCTATTTATTATATAGGAAATGACAGAAAAAAACAATGAATGGAGGAGAAAACTTTGAAAATTGTGCGACTGCTTGTTACTGTTCACAGGTAGTATCCCGCGAGGTGTTTTGCCATGAATATGGCAAAATCCCGAGACATACAGGGCAAAATCCCATCACCGAAGGTGATTTGGAATGGATTTTGACCAAGTTACTGTGAACGGAGTGAACAGTAACGACT
>NZ_FR886763.1:0-38902 GCF_000436615.1 Blautia sp. CAG:237 | reverse complement strand
AGACAAAAAAGAGCTGCCAGTAACATGGCAGCCCGTAAATGCAGGATCTGGATGGTTTTATAAGGTTTTTGACAGTCCCTTCATATAGGTGATCGCCAGAGTTTTGTCCTCCGGACTCAGTGCAGTAAAAAGTTTCAGACACTGTGCCTGGTCAGAAGTAAGCCCTTTGCTGCTGTTTCCTGGATCAAAAAAGTCGGTAATGGAGATGCCGAACCCGGAGCAGAGTTTCTGCAGAGTAGGAAGGGAAGGCATATTATGTTTGTTTATCATTGTACTGAGCGTGGAATACGCGATTCCGGATACTTTCGCCAGTTGATAGTAAGACCAGTTACGCTCATCACATAATTCCTGGATACGATCCAAAGGATTTAATTCTGTCATTATAAGTCACCTCATCGTCATTTGTGCGTGTAAAAAACTAGTAAATACTTCCTATATATATTAACGAAATAGTGCCTAAGTGGAAAGATTAGATTAAACGACACAAATGACACGCTGATACGATGCACAAAAGAAGAACGCCGCCTGCACGGGATGCACAGGGCAGCGTTCTGATATGGTTGGGGGATATACCGTAATTATTTGAGGATAGTTCCGGTTTTTTCTCTGTAGCCGTCTTTGGCGTGAGCGATGTCCGTGATGATCGCACGGCGGTTTTCGCCTTTGCTGAGGAAGGAAAGACCTGCCTCGATCTTAGGAAGCATGGAGCCTGCAGCAAACTGACCTTCATCGATGTATTTCTGTGCTTCTTCTGCGGAAAGCGCACCGAGGTAGGTTTCATGGTCAGTATCTTTGTTGAGGCTGACTTTCTCAACACTAGTGAGGATCAGAAGAGTATCTGCGTTCAGCTCCTCTGCAAGAAGTCCGCTTGCAAAATCCTTCTCAATGATGGCACTTGCACCATGGAGGTTGATTCCCTGTTCCATAACAGGAATTCCGCCGCCGCCGGCTGCGATCACGACCTGACCGGCATCTGTAAGGGCACGTACTGTCTCGATCTCGACGATGCGCTGCGGCTTCGGAGCTGCAAGGATACGGCGGTATTCGCCAGGTGCAGTCTCGGTAACAAAGTTACCCTTATCTTCCTCTGCCTCCGCTTCCTCTGCGTTGAGGACACGACCGATCACCTTCTCAGGTTCACCGAAAGCATCATCGTATGGATCGATAACAACCTGGGTCAGGATCGTGGCAACCGGTTTGTAAATACCGCGGGAGATGAGCTCAGCACGGATCGCATTCTGGAGGTCATATCCGATGTAACCCTGGCTCATGGCAGAGCAGACAGACATCGGAGCAAAAGTGTAATCCGGATGTGCTTTACCGAATTCATTCATTGCTGTGTGGATCATGCCGACCTGTGGTCCGTTACTGTGGGAGATGACAACACGTGTGCCTTCTTCTACAAGATCTGCAATTGCTTTAGCAGTTTCTCTGGTAGCAAGTTTCTGTTCTGGAAGTGTTGTGCCAAGGGCTTTGTGACCAAGAGCAACAACTACGGTTTTTTCGCTCATATGGATTCCTCGTTTCTTTTCAGTTTTGGTATAACTTGGTGTGAATAATTATCTATATTATAAAAGAATGGGCGTGGAATTGCAATAAAAAGATAGAATACATCCCCTTGGCATGATATACTGACAGAATAGGAGGTTAAAAGCATGAACTATACAATCAAAAATCAGAAACTAACTCTGGAGATATCATCCAGAGGAGGGGAATTTCAGTCGATCCGTGACGCACAGGGCAGAGAATATCTCTGGCAGGGGGATGCTGCAACATGGACAGACAGAGGACCGAATCTTTTTCCTTATATAGGAAGGATGACCGATCAGAGTTATACATACCAGGGACAGACGTATCATATGGATATACATGGATTTCTTCCAACTGCAGAGCTGAACCTGGTGGAACACAAAGAAGAGGAACTGACACTGAGACTGGAGGATTCACCGGAAACGGAAAGACAATATCCGTTTAAATTTGTGCTGGATATTACATGGAAACTGGAAAATGAAAAAATTTCGATTACTTATCTTGTAAAAAATACAGATGACAAAACCATATATTTTGGCATCGGAGGACATCCGGGTTTTCAGATCCCGTTTGAAGATGACCTGAAATTTGAAGATTATCGAATTGATTTTGGCGAGGGAGCCAAACCACGCCGCATCCTTCTTTCAGAGGACTGTTTTGTACTGGAAAAGGATGAACCATTGCAGCTTGTACAGGGGCGATACCTGAATCTGGAACATACATTGTTCGACAATGATGCGATCGTATTAAAAAATATGCCAGAAGAAATAAGGATCAACAGTGAAAAAGGCGAGAAAGAGATTCGAGTTGCATTTCCGAATATGGATTATCTGGGATTCTGGCACTGGCCACATGCGGAAGTAGATTATATGTGTGTAGAACCATGGAGTTCCCTTCCTTCCCGCAAAAATATCGTAGAAGATCTGGAGAAACAGAAGAACCTGCATGCTCTGAAATCTGGAGAAGAGTACAGAAACACATGGAGCATTATGCTCACTACACTAGATAGGATAAAATAATACAAAAAGGAGACGGCAGTTATGAAAAGATCAGAAATCAACAAAGCATTAAAAGACTTGGAAAATATGCTGAGGGAATATCAATATTTCCTTCCGAAGTTTGCAGATTTCACGCCGGAAGAATGGAAATCAAAGGGGCATGAGTTTGATGAGATCCGTGACAACATGCTGGGATGGGATATCACAGATTATGGTCTCGGAAAGTTTGATGAAGTAGGATTTTCACTGTTTACGATCCGTAACGGAAATCTTAAGATGCAGGATAAATATAAAAAACCATACGCAGAAAAATTTCTCTATTTAAAAGAGGGACAGTACGCTCCGAATCATTTTCACTGGTACAAGATGGAGGATATTATCAACAGAGGCGGTGGAAACATCCTGATCCGTGTTTTTAATTCTCTGCCGGATGAGTCTATTGATAAGCAGAATGATGTGACAGTCCATATCGACGGAGAGACCAGAGTAGTTCCGGCAGGCACGCAGGTCCGCCTGGAACCGGGAATGAGCATCAGCATTATGCAGGGAATGTACCATGATTTTGAAGTAGAACCGGGAACAGGTGCAGTCCTGATCGGAGAAGTCAGCCAGTGTAACGATGACAATACCGACAACCGCTTCGAACCGCCAGTAGGTCGTTTCCCGGAAATTGAGGAAGACGAGCCGCCATACCGTCTTCTGTGCAATGAATACCCGCCTGCACCGGAGAAATAAAGACATAAGGAAAAGCCGCCTGAACTCAGGCGACCTGTTTCCTTAACTTTTTTGAGGGGGGAGATAGAGAGTGGTTATTCATCTATCCAAGACCTATTATAAGAAATAAATGTGTGCAAACTGTGTACGGATTCTAAAAGAAATCGAAATTTTATAAATAAATCTTAAATAAATTTTATAATTACAGGATATCCTTGTATATCTGAGCAGAACATGTTACATTCATTAAGTCGGAATCTTATTTCGCAGGATTCCATTTGAGAGTTATTTTTTCTTATCGTCGTTCGACGAAAACATTCCATTTTTGATTAGATCTGTAAACAGAACGGAAGGGAAGGGGAGATGCCTATGACTGTGTGAACATATTCCTGGACAGAAACAACAGTAAAGCAGAGTAAAAAGGAGTATGTTTTTATGAAAAATAAAATATGGAGAAACTGGAAAATGACAGGTGCAGCCCTTATCATGTCCTGTTCGCTTCTGATGGGAAGTGGGAGTGCGGTTCTGGGAGCAGAGTTGGCGGAAAGTGATATTTTTCTGGAAGATGCGGAAGAAATAAATCCGCCCGAAGAGTCTGAGACAGAACAGGAGCTGGATTTGGCAGAAGTGGTGGATGAGATAAGGACAATGGAAGCAGCGGAAACTCTGGAAATAACCGAAATACCGGAAATTACAGAATCTCCCACTGCAACAGATATACCGCCGTTCACCGATTCGGAGGAAAAGGATCAGACACCATCGTACAAAATGTGGATAACCCCGCAGCAGACCCAGATCAAAGCAGGGAAAGAACTGCTCTATACGATCTCAGTGGAAAACACGGGCAAATGTCCTCTCAAAAACATCTGTCTTCAGAGCACTTTTTCGGATACATCGCTGGAGGGAACATGGGAAGAAGCGGAAGATGCAGAAATCCAGGAAAAGAACCTGAAACTGGAAAAGCTGGAAACAGGGATAAAAAAAGAATTTTATTTTTCTGTACAGCTTCCAGAGACACAGTCGGGAAAGATCTGCCTGTATCTGAATGGAACTGCAGAGTATGAAGAGGAAGAAACGGGCGAACTTCGAAGCCTTGTCTCAGTGGAACAAAGCAGTGAGACAGAAATCCTCCCGCTCAAAGCAGATTTTCAGGTCACAAAGACGGCTGACCGCACAATGGCAGTGCCGGGAGATAAAGTCACTTTTCAGATATGCATCCGAAACACCGGGGAGAGGACACTTCACTCCGTGGTAACGACAGAAAAATTTCAGCTTCAGAATGTTTCGGTGCGGTTTCTGGAAGCAGAAGGGATCGTACTGAACAAAGCCAGGACGAAAGCACGGATCGAGAAGATCGAGCCAGGGTGTTCTGTGGGGCTTCTGGCGGAGGTGACGCTTCCGGAGAAACTGAAAGACCAGAAACTTGTAAATGAGGTCAGCGTGACAACAACAGAAACAGGGGAACGAAAAGTAACATCAAAGACTGAGATCGAGGTATACAGGACAGCAGAGACACCAACACCAGAACCAGAGGCAGTTTCAGATGAAGGTGCACCAAACCAGAATGCAGAGAAAAAAGGGCAGGCAGCTTCCACGCATCCAAAAACCGGGGATCCCATGAAGCCTGTCCTGTGGCTCATGATGATCCCCGGTTCCCTTCTCGCGGCTGGCTGGGTGCGCAGCCGGATGCGAAACTAGATTAAATAAGATTACAGATTACAGGATATCAATGTGTTCTCCTGCAAGAGCTTTGTTCATGCTTCGAACAGCACAGAATTTACCGCACATACTGCAGGTATCACTGTGGTCGTCCTCCGGAAGACGGTCGTCGCGGATCGCTTTGGCTGTCTCCGGGTCGAGGGCGCAGGCAAACTGTGCATCCCAGTCAAGAACACGGCGTGCATCAGCCATCTTGTCATCGATATCTCTGGCGTGCGGGATACCTTTGGCGATATCTGCCGCATGGGCTGCGATCTTGGAAGCGATGATTCCCTGTTTAACATCATCAACATTCGGAAGTGCCAGATGTTCAGCCGGTGTTACATAGCAGAGGAAAGCAGCTCCGTTCATAGCGGCAACGGCACCACCGATCGCTGCTGTGATGTGGTCATAGCCAGGTGCGATATCTGTAACGAGAGGTCCAAGTACATAGAATGGAGCACCCATGCAGATAGTCTGCTGTACTTTCATGTTGGCTGCAACCTGATCGAGAGGAACGTGTCCCGGTCCCTCGACCATAACCTGTACGTTGTGATCCCATGCGCGTTTGGTGAGTTCACCAAGACGGACAAGCTCCTCGATCTGGCATACATCAGTAGCGTCAGCAAGGCATCCCGGACGGCAGGCATCTCCGAGGGAGATCGTCACGTCATGCTCTTCACAGATATCAAGGATCTCATCGAAGTATTCATAGAACGGGTTTTCTTCGCCGGTCATGCTCATCCATGCGAAGACAAGGCTTCCGCCACGGCTTACGATATTCATTTTACGTTTGTGCTTCTTGATCTGTTCGATAGTCTTGCGGGTGATTCCACAGTGAAGAGTAACGAAGTCAACGCCATCTTCTGCGTGCAGACGGATCACATCGATGAAATCATGAGCAGTCAGTTCAGAGAGGTCTCTCTGATAGTGGATGACACTGTCATATACCGGAACAGTTCCGATCATTGCCGGACATTCATGTGTCAGTTTCTGACGGAATGGCTGTGTGTTTCCATGGCTGGAGAGGTCCATGATCGCTTCAGCACCGAGGTCTACGGCTTTCATGACTTTCTGCATTTCAATGTCATAATCCTTGCAGTCTCTGGATACACCAAGGTTTACATTGATCTTGGTGCGGAGCATGCTTCCGACACCTTCCGGGTTCAGGCAGGTGTGGTGTTTGTTCGCACAGATGGCAACCTTACCTTCTGCTACGAGCTGCATCATTTTTTCTACAGGCATGTGTTCCTTTTCTGCAACGGTTTTGATCTGTGGTGTTACGATGCCTTTTCTTGCGGCATCCATCTGAGTTGTATACTGAGTCATAAGTTTCCTCCTGTTTATGTAAAATTTAAAAGTGTTTAATTGTAAAAATAAGAAGTATGCTGTCCACCGAGGGCATGGTCTACCGGTCCGTGACCATTTCCGAGATCAAGGTTTACCCGGAGTGCTTCTGTAAGATATTCCTTGGCTTTGGCAACAGAATCACCGAGGGAATATCCCTTGGCGAGAGTGGCTGCGATCGTGCTGGAAAGCGTGCAGCCTGTTCCGTGTGAATTCGGATTGTCAATACGTTCACCTTTGATCCAGAGCGTTTCGTCTCCGGTGTAGAGGAGATCGTTTGCATGGTCGGTTCTGTGTCCGCTTTTGAGAAGAATCGCACAGTGGAATCTTGCAAAAAGCTCCCGGCATGCGTGTTCCATGGAACTGTCATCATTGATGAGAAGTCCGGTCAGAACCTCAGCCTCCGGGATATTCGGTGTGATGAGCTCTGCCAGCGGGAAAAGTTCTGCCTTGAGTGTTTCTTCGGCTTCCGGTTCCATCAGACGATGTCCGCTTGTAGACACCATGACCGGATCCAGGACAATATGTTCCGGTTTGTACTGGCGGAGTTTGGCAGCAACACATTCCATAGCCTCCGGGGACGGAAGCATGCCGATCTTGACGGCATCCGGGAAAATATCAGAAAATACGGCATCCATCTGTGCGGCGATAAAATCAGCCGGTGTTTCCAGAATCCCATATACTCCGGTAGTGTTCTGGGCAGTCAGGGCAGTGATCACACTGGAAGCGTAGACACCGTTCATGGTGATCGCCTTGATATCCGCCTGAATGCCTGCGCCGCCGCTGGAATCGCTTCCTGCGATAGTCAGTACTGTTTTCTTTTTCATAGTGGTTCTCCTCCTGTTGCAAATAATTTTTTTATAAACGAGCGGAAAAAAATATTTTCTGCTCGGTCATATCCATGAGTGACATGTGGAACTGTCCGATGCCGCCGCTATTCTGATCTGTATGTCTTCCGGCTTCCTCTGAAATTTCCTTCCAGAGCTGACCGGCCGTGGACGCTGCCTCGAAGGCAGATGCTTCGCTGCAACAGAACAGGGCACACAGGGCAGAGAGCATGCAGCCGCCGCCCGTGATCCGGCAGAGCCTTGGATCGCCGCCACTAAGCAAAATGGTCTGTTCGCCGTCTGATACGACATCTGTTTTTCCTGTAATAAAAAAGGTGCAGTTATAAAGTCTGGAAGCAGTCCGCGCGAGTTGTGTCAGGTTCTGCGCATCCATATGCAGGCTGCTTTCCACGCCGCCGTGGGAAAAATGTGTTTCCTGTTCCGAATGAAAAGAACAGAGTACAGCCGCTTCTTCCTGATTGCAGCGGACCACAGCCGGATGCACATGATCCAGAAGCTTCCGGAGTTCTCTCCGGCGAAAAGAACTTCCGCCCACACCGACCGGATCGAGAACAACAGGATGACCAAGCTGATTGGCACGTTTCCCGGCAAGGATGCACGCCCGGATCTTGGCTTCATCAGGGACACCGGTGTTGAGAAGGGTTCCCTGACAGAAAGTAGTGATCTCAGCAGCCTCCTGTTCATCCTGCGCCATCACGGCACTTCCGCCGGCAGCGAGAAGGATGTTTGCAACATCATTCATCGTGACCGGATTGGTCAGACAGTGGATCTTTGGTTGTTTCCTAAGGATCGCAGCCAGAATTTCGTTTCTTTCCATAAATTACCTCATTACTGTGTCAAGCACCTGGCTTTTCTCGAAGATGCGGAGAAGCACATAGGCGAGGATGCTGCCTGCCAGAGTGGAGATAAAGAACGGGATCATGTATACCGTAAATCCGGCAGGGGCAAGTCCCATAGCGAAACGTGCAACCGGGTAAGCGGCAAGTCCGCCGAGAACGCCGGTTCCAAGTGCTTCCGCAGCACAGGTGAGACTTAATTTTCTGGTGAAATGGTACATAAGTCCACAGCACAGGGCTCCGACCA
Organism: Blautia sp. CAG:237; assembly: GCF_000436615.1. Lineage (NCBI taxonomy): Bacteria > Bacillati > Bacillota > Clostridia > Lachnospirales > Lachnospiraceae > Blautia > Blautia sp. CAG:237. The sequence continues at coordinate 30,684 of NZ_FR886763.1, read as the reverse complement.
TGCTTCCCGGAAAAGCAAGAAAACTTCCGATCCCGAGCAGATTTCGGATCAGGCTTGCACAGAATGCAATGCCGATCCCCCACCACGGTCCGAGAAGGACGGCAGAGAATACATTGACCATATGCTGTACCGGAGCACATTTGCTTCCGGCAACCGGAACACTTAAGAAGCTTCCAACTACGGCTGCTGCTGTCAGTACACCGGCAACGGCGAGCTTCTGTGCGGCATGTGTATTGCTCTTTGACATTGGTTTGACCTCCTTTGTTAATTATGAAACATCTGGTCTGAAAAATTAGCGCAAAAAAAGGAGAAATCCGCGGGGAAATTCTCCTGAAAAATCTTCGGTATTTCCCTACGTTGGCATTATCCAAATCAGGTTATGGGTCGAAACCAGTCAGTTTCCTCTCAGCCAGCTTCAGCCAGCTCCCCTGTTTCATATATTTTACGCTACTATTATACAGCCCATTACAGGATATGACAAGAAAAAATTCGGACCGCTTTTTATAAAAAACGGACACAGACCGGACATTGAAAAAGACTTCGACCTGTGATATCCTATAATGGAGTATATCCCGAAGTGAGGAGGATCAGAATAAATATGAAAGTTTCATCATTATTAGAGAGATTGGAATATACCTGCTGCCAGGGCAGCGTGGAGCAGGAAGTCAGTACTGTAGAGTATGATTCCCGCAAAGTGATCGAGAATTCTCTGTTCATCTGTATCAAAGGTGCAGTTGTGGACGGACATAAATTTGTACCGGATGTAGTTGCGAAAGGAGCAAAGACACTGGTAGTCCAGGACGATGTGGAAGCACCGCAGGATGTCACTGTGATCAAGGTAGAAGATACACGCTATGCAATGGCGTTCATTTCTGCCGCATATTTCGGACATCCGGCAGAACAGCTCAAGACCATCGGAATCACAGGAACCAAAGGAAAGACCACAACCACCTACATGGTCAAATCCATCCTTGAAAACGCCGGATACAAAGTCGGCCTGATCGGAACCATCGAGGCGATCATCGGTGACGAGGTGATCCCGGCAGCCAACACAACTCCGGAATCTTTTGTCGTTCAGAAATATTTCCGCAAGATGGTAGATGCAGGATGTGACTGTGTAGTAATGGAAGTTTCTTCACAGGGACTGATGCTTCACAGAACACAGGGCTTTGTTTTTGACTACGGTATCTTTACAAATATCGAACCCGATCATATCGGACCGAACGAGCACAGAGATTTCGCACATTATCTTGCCTGCAAATCCATGCTTCTCCGCCAGTGCAAAGTCGGCATCGTAAACCGCGATGATGAGCACTTTGAGAAGATTATCGAAGGCCATACCTGCAATCTGGAGACTTATGGATTTTCACCGGAGGCAGACCTTCGCGCAGAAGATGCACATATGGTCGGCGGCAAGGGATATCTGGGAATTTCCTACCATGTCAAAGGTCTTATGGACTTCCCGGTAGAAATCGATATTCCAGGTAAATTCAGCATTTACAATTCCCTGACTGCGATCGCCATCTGCCGTCATTTCAAGGTTTCCCAGGAAAACATCATCAAAGCTCTCAAAGTAGCGAGAGTCAAAGGGCGTATCGAGATGATCAAGGTATCCGATGAGTTTACTCTGATGATCGACTATGCACACAATGCGATGGCGCTGGAGAGTCTTCTCACAACTCTGAGAGAATATCATCCGCACAGACTGGTGTGCCTGTTCGGCTGTGGAGGAAACCGTGCAAAATCCCGTCGTTATGAAATGGGTGAGGTTTCCGGAAGAATGGCAGATCTGACTATCATTACTTCAGACAACCCGAGATTCGAGGAGCCACAGGCGATCATCGACGACATCAAGACAGGAATTGCCAAAACAAACGGCAAATACGTAGAGATCTGTGACCGTAAGGAAGCGATCGCCTATGCGATCCATCATGGAGAGCCGGGCGATATCATTGTCCTTGCCGGAAAGGGACATGAAGATTACCAGGAGATCAAAGGAAAGAAGTATCCTATGGATGAAAGAGTTCTGATCGCAGAGATTCTGAAGGAGGATCAGGAAAAAGATCAATGATGTATGCAGATATCATTGTAGATATTTCCCATGAGAAACTGGATCGGAGTTTTCAGTACCGCGTTCCGCAGGAACTGGAAAGCCAGATCCATATAGGAATGGTGGTATCCATTCCTTTTGGAAATGGAAATCATGAGCGCAGAGGTTATGTGATCGGACTTTCCCGGGAGCCCAAGCTGGCCCCGGTAAAGATCAAACCGTTTAAGGAAATCTGCAGCAGCGAGGAAACAACAGAGGAAAAACTGATCGCCCTTGCTGCATGGATGAAAGAACGATATGGTTCCACGATGGCACAGGCACTCAAGACGGTCCTTCCAGTAAGAGAAAAAGTCAAATCCAAAGAAAAACGCTATGTTCTTCTCAATATTGACAGAGAAGAAGCCCTTGCCCTTGCACAAAATCTCGAAAAAGGCAGATGTAAAGCGAGAGCGAGACTTCTTCGGGCACTCTGCGAGGAACCGAAACTTGACTATACCAGAGCTTCGAAAGAACTGGGCATGACTGCGGCAGTGATCGCACCTCTCGTTGAGCAGGGACTTGTCCATATCCAGCAGGATGAAATTTACCGCATTCCGATAGAGGAAGGTTCGATCCCAAGGGAGAAACTGTCAAGTCTTACTGAGGCACAGCAGGAAGTCCTTTGCCAGATTCAGGAGGAATGGCAGAAGGAAACTCCGCGTCCGGTATTGATCCACGGTGTCACCGGAAGCGGCAAGACGCAGGTTTATATGAAACTGATCGAGCAGGTAGTAGCACAGGGAAAACAGGTGATCGTACTAATCCCGGAGATTTCCCTGACATACCAGACAGTACGCAGATTTTATGGATGGTTTGGAGACAAGGTTTCGGTCCTGAATTCACGATTGTCCATGGGTGAGCGGTATGACCAGTTTCGAAGAGCAAAGCGCGGAGAAATCCAGATCATGGTGGGACCGCGTTCCGCTCTTTTTACACCTTTTTCCAACCTGGGACTTATCATAATTGATGAGGAACATGAGCAGACTTATAAGAGTGAGAACAGTCCACGTTATCATGCGAGAGAGGTGGCTGTGCAGAGGGCAGCGCAGGAAGGTGCACATGTGGTCCTTGGTTCAGCGACGCCGTCCCTGGAAGCATACAGCAGGGCGGTTTCCGGCGAATATCTGCTGACGAAGCTGACGGCCCGCTTTGAGGATCGTCCGCTTCCGGAAGTATCGGTTGTGGATCTCAGGGAAGAATTAAAAGCAGGGAACCGTTCGATCCTGAGCCGTAAACTGAAGGGTTCCCTGGAGAAACGTCTGAGAAATAATGAACAGTCCATCCTGTTCCTGAACAGGCGCGGGTACGCGGGCTTTGTTTCCTGCCGTTCCTGTGGGGAGGCTCTTAAGTGTCCACACTGCGATGTCGCACTGACAGAACATAACAATGGAAAGCTGGTCTGCCACTACTGTGGCTATGAGAGACCGCGTGTGGAGCAGTGTCCGTCCTGTGGTTCGCCTTATATCGGCGGTTTCAAAGCGGGAACACAGCAGATCGAACAGGTCCTTCACAAGACTTTTCCGAAAGCCCGTGTTCTCCGCATGGATTACGACACTACAAGAAATAAAGGAAGTTATGAGCAGATCCTGTCATCTTTTGCCGCCCATGAAGCGGATATCCTGGTGGGAACCCAGATGATCGTCAAGGGACACGACTTTCCGGATGTGACTCTGGTTGGTGCAGTGGCGGCTGACCTTTCTCTGAATGCGGCCGATTATCGCTGTGCAGAGAGGACATTTCAGCTTCTGACTCAGGCAGTCGGAAGGTCTGGACGGGGCAATAAGCCGGGAGAGGCAGTGATCCAGACATACCATCCGGAACATTACAGTATCCAGACCGCGGCAACCCAGGATTATGAAGCTTTTTACCGCGAGGAGATGAGCTACCGTCTTCTGATGGATTATCCGCCGGCGGCACATATGCTGTCGATCCTTGCTGCGGGAGAAGATGAGGAACTTTTGAGCCAGGGCATGGATTATCTCGGACGATTCGTAGAACGGATCGGGGAAAAATACCACCTTCACGTGATCGGTCCTGCCTATGCATCCGTCGGGAAGATCAACGATGTCTACCACAAGGTCATCTACCTGAAACATCAGGAAGAACGTGTGCTGATGGACATCAAGGATAAAGCAGAAAAATATATCGAAGTAAATTCCGGTTTCCGGAAATTATATATACAGTTTGATTACAGCTAGTGTACTGCGTCATTCTGCGAAATGTGAGTGATACAGTACACTAATATATAAAGGACAAAAGAAAGGAAGAAAGAAATGGCACTCAGAACAATCAGAACAGAAGGAGATCCGGTACTGAGAAAGGTAAGCAAACCGGTAAAGGAAGTTACACCAAAGATCGTAACTTTAGTAGATGACATGCTTGATACCATGTATGAAGCGATGGGAGTAGGACTTGCAGCACCGCAGGTCGGAATCCTCAAGAGAATCGTAGTTATTGATATCGGGGATGGTCCGATCGTCCTGATCAATCCGGAGATTCTTGAAACCTCCGGCGAACAGACAGGAGACGAAGGATGCTTAAGCGTTCCGGGCATGGCAGGACAGGTGACCCGTCCGAACTATGTCAAAGTAAAGGCAATGAACGAAGACATGGAAGAAGTGATCTACGAAGGAACAGAACTTCTCGCAAGAGCTTTCTGCCATGAGATCGACCACCTCGATGGCAAGATGTACACAGACCTGGTAGAAGGAGAACTTCACAGAACCAGCTATGACGAGGATGAGGAATTTGAGGATTTCGAATAACAGACGAAAAAAGGAGCATATTATGAAAATAGTTTATATGGGAACTCCGGATTTTGCAGTGCCGCCGCTTGCCGCACTGGTAAAAGCCGGATATGAGGTCACGGCAGTTGTGACACAGCCGGACAAACCGAAGGGAAGAGGCAAGACACTTATGCCAACTCCTGTCAAAGAAGAAGCCATGAAACATGAAATTCCGGTTTACCAGCCGGCCAAAGTACGTGATCCGGAATTTGTGGAGACACTTACAGGACTTGCACCGGATATCATCGTTGTGGCAGCTTTTGGACAGATCATCCCGAAGACAATCCTGGATCTTCCGAAATATGGATGTATCAACATCCATGCTTCCCTGCTTCCGAAATACAGAGGTGCAGCACCGATCCAGCAGGCAGTCATTGACGGAGAGAAAGAATCCGGCGTGACGATCATGAGAATGGGAACCGGTCTGGATACCGGAGATATGATCTCCAAGATCGTTGTACCAATCGAGACAGAGGAAACAGGCGGCAGTCTTTTTGATAAACTTGCACAGGCAGGGGCTGATCTTCTGATGGAGACACTTCCTTCTATAGAGAACGGAACTGCTACTTATGAGAAACAGCCGGAGGAAAGCCCGACCCCGTATGCAGCGATGATCACCAAGAAAATGGGACTTATGGATTTTTCAAAGAGTGCCGAAGAACTTGAGAGACTGGTCCGCGGCCTGAACCCGTGGCCGAGCGCCTACACCTTCCTCAATGGAAAAACACTTAAAGTATGGAAATCCACAGTAGAAAAGGGCGCAAATGGTGGAAAAACCACACCGGGAACGATCACAGCGGTGGATAAAACAGGAATCCACGTAGCCTGTGGAGAAGATGTTCTCGTCCTTCGCGAAGTACAGCTTGAGGGAAAGAAGCGTATGGAAACAGATGCTTTCCTTCGCGGCTATCAGGTAACTGAGGGAACCATGCTGACAGATCATAAGGAGTGATAATATGTACGGATATGGATACTATGGATTTGATTGGACGTATCTTCTTCTGATCATCGGAATGCTTCTGTCTCTCGCGGCATCTGCAAAGCTCAAAAGCACCTTTGCCCGTTATAAGAGAGTAAGAAGCGCATCAGGACTTACCGGAGAAGAAGCAGCCAGAAGGATCCTTTACAGTGCCGGGATTACAGATGTACAGGTAAGACCGGTAGCTGGAAGCTTGACAGATCATTATGATCCGCGGACAAAGACGGTAAATCTCTCCCAGGATATTTACGGTCAGACTTCTCTGGCAGCAGTCGGAGTTGCAGCACATGAGTGTGGTCATGCCATCCAGCATGCGACCAACTATGCACCGCTGGAGATGCGGAGCGCGATCGTTCCGGCAGCAAATATCGGAAGCAGTCTTTCCTGGCCGCTGTTTCTGATCGGACTTTTTGCAGGCATCCGCCCGCTGGTAACAGCAGGTATCGTGCTGTTTTCACTGGCAGTTCTGTTTCAGCTTGTGACACTTCCTGTTGAGGTCAATGCATCTGCAAGAGCACTCAAGATGCTTCAGAGCACAGGAATCCTTGGGGCAGATGAGACAAAGGGAGCCCGCAAGGTGCTGACTGCAGCTGCCATGACATATGTTGCAGCACTTGCGGCATCTATTTTACAACTTTTGAGACTTGTGATACTGGCAGGAGGAAGACGAGATGACTAGTGGTATCAATACAAGAGAAATGATATTGGAGATCCTCCTTCAGATCAATGAAGAAGGAGAACACAGCCATATTGCGATCCGCAATGCGCTTTCCAAATATCAGTTCCTTCCGAAGCAGGAGAGAGCCTTTATTACCAGAGTCTGTGAGGGGACTCTGGAATACAGGATCCTCATTGACTATATAATAGATTCTTTTTCAAAGATCACCGTGGACAAGATGAAACCGCCGATCCGTGAGATCCTCAGGAGCGCGGTGTATCAGCTGAAATTCATGGACAGAGTGCCGGACAGCGCAGTTTGCAATGAGGCTGTGAAACTTGCCCAGCGAAAGGGATTTTACAACCTGAAACCTTTTGTGAACGGCGTGCTCCGGACGATAGCGAGACAGATGGATGAACTTGAATATCCTTCGAGAAAGGTAAATCTGGTCCGTTATCTTTCTGTCAGATATTCCATGCCGGAACCACTTGTTCTGCGCTGGCTGAATGATTATGGCGAGGAAGTCACAGAGAAGATGCTGGCGGATTTTCTGGAAGAAAAACCGATCACTGTACGCTGCCGTACATATCTGAATTCTGTAGAGGAGACCTGCGAAAGCCTCCGAAACCAGGGTGTAAAGGTAGAACCGGCGCCGTATCTTCCGTATGCATTCAGGATTTCTGATTATAACCACATTCTTGCACTGGATGCATTTATCGAGGGTAAGATCGTGGCACAGGATGTAAGCTCCATGCTTGTTTCCGAGATCGCAAACCCGCAGAAAGGTGATTATATCATCGACATGTGTGCGGCACCGGGCGGTAAGAGCATTCATCTGGGAGACAAGATGGAAGGCTTTGGAACCGTGGATGCAAGAGATGTCAGCCGGTATAAGGTTGAACTGATCCAGGAAAATATCCACCGCACCGACTCCATCAATGTACAGGCACATGTGCAGGATGCGACAGTGTTCGATGTGGAATCTGAGTGCAAGGCAGATATCGTACTTGCTGATGTACCATGTTCCGGCTACGGTGTGATCGGTAAGAAACCAGAGATCAAATATCGTTCTACTGCACAGAAAGAGGAAGAACTGGTGATCCTCCAGAGAAACATTCTGGACAAGGCAGCAGAGTATGTGAAGCCGCGCGGCGTTCTGATCTTCAGTACCTGTACGATCGCCAAAGAAGAAAACGAAGAAAATATGATGTGGTTTATGAACAACCATCCATTCAAACTGGAAAGCATTGATGAGTTTGTTCCGGATGAACTCAAATCCGAAACGACCAGCCTCGGCTACCTGCAGCTGCTTCCAGGCGTTCACGGAACGGATGGATTCTTTATGGCAAAATTCAGAAGGAAATAAAAATGACAGACATAAAATCAATGACCGTCGAAGAACTGAAGGGGCTTATGGCAGAACTCGGAGAGAAACCTTTCCGCGCAAAGCAGATCTACAGCTGGCTGCACGAGCATCTGGTCACTTCTTACGACGAAATGGAAAACATTCCAAAGAGCCTCAGGCAGAAGCTGGAGCAGTATCCGATCACGGTTCTGGAGACACTGGATGTCCAGATATCCAAGATAGACGGCACCAGGAAATATCTGTTCCGCCTGTCTGATGGAAATATGATCGAGAGTGTTCTTATGAAATACAAGCACGGCAACTCTGTCTGTATCTCTTCTCAGGCGGGGTGCCGTATGGGATGCAGATTCTGTGCTTCCACGATCGGCGGACTTACGAGAAACCTGCTTCCGTCAGAGATGCTGGATCAGATCTACAGAATCCAGACATCACTTGGCGAGCGTATATCCAATGTGGTTGTGATGGGAACCGGCGAGCCGATGGACAACTATGATAACCTTCTTCGCTTCATACATATCCTGACGGAAGAAGGCGGTATCCACATCAGCCAGAGGAACCTGACAGTATCTACCTGCGGCCTTGTTCCACAGATCTACAAGCTTGCAGACGAGAAACTTCAGATGACGCTTGCTGTATCTCTTCATGCGCCGAACGATGAGAAAAGGCGCGAGCTTATGCCGATCGCCAATAAATACTCGATCGATGAGCTTCTGGAAGCCTGTCGGAATTATTTTGACAAGACAGGCAGAAGGATCACCTTTGAGTACAGCCTTGTAGCAGGCGTAAATGACAGTAAAGAGAATGCAAAAGAGCTTGCAGGCCGTCTTAAGGGACTGAACTGTCACGTAAATCTTATCCCGGTCAATCCGGTCAGAGAGCGTTCTTTCGTGCGTTCTACCCGACAGGCTGTTGAGAATTTCAAAATAAATCTTGAAAAATACGGAATAAATGGTACTATTAGAAGGGAAATGGGCAGCGATATTGACGGTGCCTGTGGTCAGTTAAGAAAACGTTACATGGAAAAAACAGAAAGTGAGAAGTGACATGAGGGTATATTCAGCTACGGATGTAGGGCAGAAGCGGAAGATGAACCAGGACTATGTGTTCGTTTCCGAAACCCCTGTAGGAAATCTCCAGAATTTGTTCGTTGTTGCCGATGGAATGGGCGGTCATAATGCGGGAGATTACGCTTCCTCTCATGCCGTTCAGACTTTGGTAGAAGAGATTCAAAAGGATGCAGATTTCAACCCAATCAAGGTGATTCGTCATGCCATTGAGAAAGCCAACACAGAGATCCTTGAATGCGCCAGGAGAGAAGAAGCACTGCGCGGGATGGGAACGACGATCGTGGTGGCTACGGTCGTAGGCCATTATCTATATGTGGCAAATGTTGGTGACAGCCGCCTGTATATCATCCAGGGAAAGATTCGCCAGGTTACGAGGGATCATTCACTTGTAGAAGAGATGGTCAGACTCGGAGAGATCAAGCGGGAAGAGGCGAGAAATCATCCGGACAAAAACATCATCACAAGAGCACTTGGTGCAGAGAGAACCGTAGATATTGACTTTTTTGACCTGAAGATGGAACCGGGCAGTACCATCCTTATGTGTTCCGATGGTCTGAGCAATATGGTAGAAGACAGCAAAATCGAAGAAATTATACTGAACCAGAATGAGGAACTGCCGCAGAAGGGTGAGAGACTTCTGAGAGAAGCCAACCAGAACGGTGGTAAGGATAATATTGCAGTTGTACTGGTAGAACCATTCACGAATGAGGTGGAAAAATGTTAAAGACGGGAACGATCATAGCAGAACGTTATGAAATTTTAGGAAAAATAGGTACCGGCGGAATGGCCGATGTCTATAAAGCAAAGGATCATAAACTCAACCGCTTTGTTGCGGTCAAAGTATTAAAACCGGAATTCAGAGAGGATACAACTTTTATCCGCAAATTCCGCAGCGAGGCACAGGCAGCAGCCGGCCTTACACATCCGAATATCGTCAATGTATTTGATGTAGGAGATGACGGCGGTGTATATTACATCGTCATGGAGCTGATCGAAGGAATCACTCTTAAGGAATATATTGCCAAGAAGGGGAAACTTTCCATCAAAGAAGCGACCAGTATTGCCATTCAGGTATCTATGGGACTGGAAGCAGCACATAACCATGGAATCGTACACCGTGATGTCAAACCGCAGAATATCATCATTTCTACAGATGGTAAAGTAAAGGTAACAGATTTCGGAATCGCGAGAGCCGCATCTTCCAATACGATCAGCTCCAATGTGATGGGATCTGTACACTACAGCTCACCGGAGCAGGTGCGCGGCGGATACAGTGATGAGAAGAGTGACATCTATTCTCTTGGTATCACACTTTATGAGATGGTCACAGGCAGGGTTCCGTTTGACGGAGATACTACAGTAGCTATTGCGATCAAGCATCTGCAGGAAGAGATGGTACCGCCGAGTGTGTACACAGAGAATCTTCCATACAGTCTGGAGCAGATCATCCTGAAATGTACCCAGAAGAGTGTTGGCCGCCGTTACGAGAAAATGGAAGATGTCATTGCAGACCTGAAACATTCACTGATCGATCCTCAGGGAAATTTTGTGACATTATCTTCCGTGGACAATGAAGCCAAGACAGTGGTGATTTCAGACGAAGAACTGGGAGAAATCAAGAATACTCCACGTGCATCTTCAAAGAAATCAGATGTAGAAGATCTGGAAGATGAAATTTATGATACAGATTATGACAGCGATGACGAGGACTATGAGGAAACTCCGGCTGGTAAGAAATCTGACAGGAAAAAGAAGAAAAAGGGACCGAACTCAGCAGTAACTATCGTTGCACTTCTTGCAGGCGCAGTTGTCCTGGTGGGGGCAATTTTTGTGATCGGCAAGGCTGCCGGCATCATCGGAAGTGATGGGGCAGAAACCACACCGCAGACAGAACAGGCAGCAGATACAGCAGACGAAGACGGAATGGTTACTGTTCCGGTTCTGGTAGGCAAGACAGAGGAAGAGGCTTCTGCTCTTCTGGAAGAAGAAAAGCTTGGCAAGCAGATGATGGGAGAAGAGAACTCCACGCAGGAAAAGGGACGAATTTCTTCTCAGGATATTCCGGCAGGAACCAAAGTTGAACAGTATACAACTCTGAAATATTATATCAGTAAAGGTCAGCAGGAAATCACAGTACCAGGTGTTTCCGGCCAGACAGGAGTAGATGCGCAGCAGACGCTGGAAGATCTTGGACTTACTGTAACCGTACAGAAAGAATACAGTGAAGCAGATGACAGTGGATGGCCGCTTACAGAACCAGGATATGTTATGGCCGTATCACCGGAAGCTGGCACAAGCATGACAGCAGGCGGATCAGTAACCCTGACAGTCAGCCGTGGTCTGGATTATGGTGATACTGCACAGATTCCGTATGTAGTAGGAATGACTAAGAATGAAGCGATCACTACACTTGGTAAATGGGCAGACATTCAGATTACAGAACAGCAGAGCAGTGAAGTGCCGGCAGGACAGGTCATCTCACAGGATCCATCTGCAACTTCAGAGGATGGGGACACCGCATACGGCAATCCGGATGAAACGATCTCTATCGTAGTAAGCAGCGGCAATCAGGCTCCGGCAGATACAACAACTACAACAGATACAACAACAGACAGTGCTTCCACAGCAGATACGGCGCAGCAGAGCACAGCTGCTGCAAACGGCGAAGTATGGAAATGTACGCAGACACTGAATACTCCAAATGGATATCAGGGTGGTGCAATTCGTCTGGAACTGATCCAGGAAGTAAACGGAGAAACAACTTCTACTAAAGTGGTTGACGGAGAGGCGATTACATTCCCGTATACGTTGGATATTACAGGTGCGTCAGGAGTCAGCGAAGGAACATTGTATGTATCAGAGCTGATTGACGGAAACTTCCAGCAGCTTGGTTCTTATCCACTGACTTTCAAGAAAGCAGAGTAATTCATGCAGGGTAAAATTATCAAAGGAATTGCCGGGTTTTATTATGTTTACGGAGAGAACGAAGTGCTTTATGAATGTAAAGCCAAGGGTATTTTCCGAAAGGATAATCAGAAACCACTGGTTGGTGATAATGTAGAGATTACAGTATTGAATGAACAGGAACGGGAGGGGAACCTGACCAGGATCCTCCCCCGCAAAAATTCCCTGATCCGCCCGGCAGTTGCCAATGTAGATCAGGCATTTGTGATTTTTGCAATGGACAATCCAAAGCCGAATTTCATGCTGCTGGACCGTTTCCTGATCATGATGGAACAGGCAGACATTCCGGCAGTCATATGCTTTAACAAAAAAGATCTTGCAACAGAAAAGGAAACACAGGAGCTTTATCAGACCTACCAGAGCTGTGGATATCAGGTTCTTCTCACTAGCGCACTGGAGGAGGAGGGTATTGACGAGATTCACAGAATCCTCAAAGGTAAAACAACGGTCGTGGCAGGACCTTCCGGCGTTGGCAAATCATCTCTGACGAATCTTCTCCAGGCAGAAGTTCAGATGGAGACAGGTGAGATCAGCCGGAAACTCAAACGAGGAAAGCATACGACCAGACATTCACAGGTTATCCCGGTAGGAGAGAATACATTTCTTATGGATACGCCGGGATTTTCTTCCCTGTATCTTATGGATATGGAAGAACAGGAACTCAAGGACTATTTTCCGGAGTTTCGCAAGTATGATGACCAGTGCCGTTTTCAGGGCTGTCGTCATATCCACGAACCGGGATGCAGAGTAAAGGAAGCTCTTGAACAGGGCGAGATCAGCAGGATCCGGTACGAAGATTATCTTAATTTATATGAAGAATTGAAAGAGAAAAGGAGATATTAAATGGAATATCAGTTGTGCCCGTCTATTTTATCAGCGGATTTTAACCGTCTGGGCGAACAGATTCAGACATTGGAGAAACAGGGAGTGAAATGGCTTCATATTGATGTTATGGACGGAGATTTTGTACCGAGTATTTCTTTTGGAATGCCGGTGATCCGCTCTATCCGCAAAGAATCAAAGATGTTTTTTGATGTACACCTTATGGTAAGCGCACCGGAACGTTATATTCAGGATTTTGTAGACTGCGGCGCGGATTCTATTACCATTCATGCAGAGGCGTGCGAGGATCTGGAACGTGCGATCGAACTGATTCGTGATGCAGGTGTCAAAGTTGGTATTTCTATCAAACCGGCGACCCCGGTCAATGACATCAGCCATCTCCTGGAAGATGTGGATATGGTACTTGTCATGACGGTTCAGCCTGGATTTGGCGGACAGAAGTATATTCCGGAATGTACAGAAAAGGTTCAGGAACTCAAAGAGATTATAGACAGAGAAGAACTGAATGTAGACATTCAGGTAGATGGAGGAATCAATGATTCTACTATGGAAACCGCAATGCGTGCAGGTGCAAACCTTCTTGTTGCAGGTTCTTACGTGTTTAATGGTGATCTTGAATCAAATGTACAGAGAATCCAGCAGAAGATGCAGGATATCAGCGAAACGTTAAATTGAGGCATAATATGAAAGATACGATCATCGTAAGCGGGGGCAATATCCATAAAGATTTTGCCCTCGATTTTTTGAAAAAAAACAAAACAGAGAATACCTGTCTGATCGCAGCAGACCGTGGCGTGGAATTCTTTATGGGAACAGATCTGGAACCGGATGTGGCAGTGGGAGACTTTGACAGTCTTTCTGCGGAGGGCGCGAAATATATGGAAACTCTCAAACATACGGAAATTCGCAGACTGAAGCCAGAGAAGGACGATTCCGACACACAGTCAGCAGCAAATTATGCGATCGAACAGGGAACAGAACGTATTATGATCCTGGGGGCGACAGGAAACCGCATCGATCATCTGATGGCAAATTTCGGTCTTCTGATGCTTGGAAAAATAAAACAGGTACAGATCGTTCTTGTTGACGCATACAACTATATGAGTCTGATCGAGAGCGGAATGATCCTTAAGAAAGAAGAGCAGTTCGGGAAATATGTCTCTTTCTTCCCGATCGAAGGAGAGGTTACAGGACTAACTCTGAAAGGCTTCAAATATCCTCTGAACAGCTATACTCTCAAAGTTGAGGACAGCGGTCTGACTGTCAGCAATGAGATCTCAGATCCTGAAGCAGAAGTCACCTTTGAAACAGGAAAACTTCTCATGATCATGTCAAGAGACTAAATGATAGACTTTTTATGACACGTGTGCTAAAATTAAGCAGAAAAATACAATCAAATAAATAACGGAATGGAGAAATAGAGCAATGAAACTTGGTATCGTTGGATTACCGAACGTAGGTAAGAGTACATTATTTAACTCACTGACAAAAGCAGGTGCAGAATCAGCAAACTATCCTTTCTGTACCATCGACCCGAATGTGGGCGTTGTTACTGTACCGGATGAGAGACTGAAACTTCTGGGAGATTTTTATCACTCCAAGAAAGTAACTCCGGCAGTCATTGAATTCGTTGATATCGCAGGTCTTGTAAAGGGCGCATCCAAAGGTGAGGGACTTGGAAACCAGTTCCTTGCAAACATCCGTGAAGTAGATGCGATCGTTCACGTAGTACGCTGCTTTGAGGATCCGAACGTCATCCACGTAGATGGAAGCATCGATCCGCTCAGAGATATCGAGACCATCAACCTTGAGCTGATCTTCTCTGATATCGAGATCCTTGAGAGAAGAATTGCCAAAGTCACCAAGACAGCACGTATGGACAAAGAAGCTGCCAAAGAACTTGATTTCCTCCAGAAAGTCAAAGCACATCTTGAGGATGGACAGATGGCAATCACAATGGAACTGGAATCTGAGGATGAGGAAGCATGGATGGGAACTTATAATCTCCTCACCTGGAAACCGGTGATCTACGCTGCAAACGTAAGTGAGGATGATCTTGCGGATGATGGAGCATCTAACGAGCATGTACAGGCTGTACGTAAATATGCAGCCGAGCAGAAGAGCGAAGTATTCGTGATCTGTGCAGAGATCGAAGAAGAAATCTCCGAGCTCGATGACGATGAGAAAAAAATGTTCCTCGAGGATCTGGGACTTAAGGAATCTGGTCTTGAGAAACTGGTAAGAGCAAGTTACAGCCTCCTGGGACTTATGAGTTTCCTTACATCAGGAGAGGATGAGACACGTGCATGGACGATCAAGATCGGAACCAAGGCTCCACAGGCAGCAGGTAAGATCCACACAGACTTTGAGCGTGGATTTATCAAGGCAGAGGTTGTTAATTACAAAGATCTTCTCGACTGCGGTTCTTATGCAGGTGCAAGAGAAAAGGGACTTGTCCGCATGGAAGGAAAAGAATATATTGTTCAGGATGGAGATGTAATTCTGTTCAGATTTAACGTATAATGAAGGTGTTTTATGAATATGTCGATTCGTTTTCCACATCTGGGCATTGACCTTGGATATGTGGGTAAAACTGTTTCGGTTTTTGGATTTGAGCTCACGATATATGGAATCCTTGTGATGGCAGGAATGCTTCTTGGACTTACTGTCGTTGTATTACAGGCAAAACGACAGAATCAGGATCAGAATCTTTATCTGGAAGCACTGATTCCAGGAGTGGTGTTCGGCGTAATCTGTGCCAGAGCATGCTATATAGCACTGAACTGGAAACTTTTTGCAGATGAACCGACACGTGCTCTCTGGGATCTGCGTACAGGTGGATTATCCTTTTATGGCGGATTTGCAGGCGGGGTGATTGCTCTGGCTGTTTTCTGCAAAATCAGGAAACTGTCATTTGGAAGGATGGCAGATACGCTCAGTATCGGCCTGGTATCCAGTCAGATGATCGGAACCTGGGGGAATTTTTTCAGCAGAGAATTTATCGGAACATCTACGGACAGCATTTTTGCGATGCAGATTCCGGTAGAGACAGTCGGGAGCATGGAACTGACATCAGAGATGCAGAAACATCTGGTCAAAGCCGGAGATGTTTCCTGGGTTCAGGTACATCCTCTCTGGTTTTATGAGAGCCTGTGGTGTCTGCTTCTTCTGGTTATTCTTCTTGCCTATACGAAGCGCAAGAAATTTCAGGGTGAGATTTTCATGAGATATCTGGCAGGGTATGCTCTGGGAAATGCGGGAATTGAATGGCTTCGGTCGGGCAGACCATATATACCAGGTACGCATCTCCCTGTTCTTATTCCGATTTTACTTGGCATTTTTGTGATTTTCAGTATTGTTGCAACAGTTCGCCGTATTCTTTCAAAGAAACGTGAGAAGTTTCAGAAACGCAGGATGGAGGAACGGTATGCATCCGAAGAAAAGTCGTCACGCGGTTATCAGAATATGCAGAGTTTTGAGGATGTCAGTGATGAATTTCGGGGGATTTTTTCAGAAACAGGAGAGTCAACGTCTGAAACAGAGCCAGATATTACAGAAAAATCAGACGAATTACCGAAACCGATTTCAGATTCCGGACAAACAGAAGACGAGATAAAATAACAGAATTTAAAGGGAAGATTTTTCTACGGGAAGTGGGAAAATCTTCCCTTTTTTCAGGGCAGAAAAGAGCCTTATCTGCACCAAAAAAACTCAGATTCCCACTTGTAATTTAACAGTAAATGGGTTAGAATAATTTCATAAGTGGTAGAAAGTGGTGAATAGTGGTGGGGAATGGAGGGAATGTGGCAGACCTGACAGCTCCACCTGAAATGCACGAAGGGGAGAATCGTGTATTTTGAGAGCAGGTGAGTTTTATGTTCATGGGAGAATACAATCATATAATAGACGCGAAGGGGCGCCTGATTATTCCCGCCAGGTTCAGAGAACTCCTGGGAGAAGAGTTCATCCTGACAAAAGGTTTGGATGGTTGTCTTTCAATTTACCCTATGGATGCATGGGAAGCATTTGAAACAAAACTCAGAGCCTTACCACTTACAAATAAAAATGCGCGAACCTTCACACGTTTCTTTGTAGCAGGTGCCACAAACTGTGAACTGGACAGGCAGGGGAGAATTCTTGTACCTCAGACACTGAGGGAGTTTGCCGGTCTGGAGAAAGAAGTGGTACTCACAGGAAACCTGGACCGGATCGAGATCTGGAGCAAAGAAAAGTGGAGCGAGAACTGCAATTATGATGATATGGATAGTATTGCAGAAAGTATGCAGGATATGGGTATCATCATTTGAGCATTCGCCGGAAAGAAATCCAACAGGAGACGGATATGGAATTTAAACACAAATCTGTATTACTGGAAGAAACCATTGACGGCTTGAATATTAAGCCAGAAGGAATCTACGTGGATGGAACGCTGGGAGGAGCAGGGCATGCAAGTGAAGTATGCCGCAGACTTTCTGCCAAGGGGAGATTTATTGGCATAGATCAGGACCAAGATGCAATAGTTGCTGCGAGTGAAAGGCTGGCTGCCTATGAGGACAGAGTGACGATCATTCGCAGCAATTATTGTTACATGGCTAATGAAGTGCATAACCTGGGAATTCAGAAAGTCAATGGAATTGTTCTTGACCTGGGAGTTTCATCTTATCAGCTGGATAATGAGGAACGGGGCTTTACCTACAGGGTAGATGCACCTCTGGATATGAGAATGGATCAGAGACAGAGCCGTACCGCCGCTGATATTGTCAATGGTTACGAAGAGAGAGAATTGTACCGTATCATTCGTGATTACGGTGAAGATAAATTTGCAAAGAATATAGCGAAACACATTGTGGCTGCCAGACAGCAGGCACCGCTCCGCACGACCGGAGAACTGACCGAGATCATTCGCCAGTCTATCCCGATGAAGATTCAGGCAACCGGAGGACATCCGGCGAAGCGGACTTTTCAGGCAATCCGGATCGAACTGAACAGAGAACTGGATGTTCTGCGGGAGTCACTGGATGGAATGATCGACCTTCTCGATGACGGAGGCAGAATCTGTATTATCACATTCCATTCTCTGGAGGATCGTATTGTCAAGACGATCTTCCGCAAAAATGAAAATCCATGTACATGTCCGTCCGATTTCCCGGTATGTGTATGCGGCAAAAAATCCAAAGGAAAAGTTATCACCAGAAAGCCGATTCTTCCAGGTACAGCCGAGCAGGAAGAAAACCCCAGATCAAAAAGTGCAAAACTAAGGATTTTTGAGCGAAGATTTTCAGACTGAAACCAATACAGGGAGTTGAACAGGCGCAAATGGAGAGGACAAACAGGGCAGTTACAAACCGAAAAAGCAAGGTAAATGCAAGAAATGCCCGAGGAATGTATGTAGATGGAAATACAGTGAGGAGACTGCAGGAAGTACCGGCACGCAGATCGGCGGCTTCCCGTAAGCCTTCTCAGGGAAATAACAGAATTGAGACACGGACAGTGTCAGCTGGCAAGCCAAAGGTAAATCCACAGCGTCAGCGTACCAGAGAGAGGGCTGCGATGAGTATGGGGCGCGGATTTGTTGCATTTCTGGCAGTCATGAGTGTGGCAGTGCTGTTCTGCTGTGTCAATTATCTTCAGCTTAAGGCTGAACTGACAGGCAAGATCAAGAATGTTGCAAGTCTCGAAACAGAATGGTCACAGCTCAAGGAAGAAAACGATGCTTATGAGAGTCAGGTGACTTCAGAGACAGATCTGAACCAGATTAAGAAGATTGCCATTGGGCGTTTGGGAATGACTTATCCTTCTGACACACAGAAAAGAACCTACAGTGTACCAAGCAGCAGTTATGTGAGACAGTATCAGGATGTTCCTGAAAGCAAGAGGTGAGAATTTGAGCAATACCAGACCGAGGAAAACCAGAAAACCTCAAAGAAAAATTTATCATACGATGGAATTGAAGCTAGTAGGACTATTTGCAGTAGTAATACTAGCTTTAGTTTGTTTGTTAGGCAGAGTTACCTATATTAATGCCACCAGCGGAACCAAGTACAAAAAGCGGGTGCTTCTGCAGGCACAGCAGACATATCAGAGCAGTGTGCTTCCGGCAAAGAGAGGCGATATTTACGATCGAAACGGAAATATCCTTGCCACAAGCCAGAAGGTTTATACAGTGATCATGGACTGCAAAGAAGTCAATGATGAGGATCATGATTACGTAGGTGCAACCGTGAATGCACTGGTAGAAGTTCTGGGACTTGACGAGGATGATATCCGCAAGAGACTTACGGATCCTGCTACAAGCTCCAGTCAGTACCAGGTCCTCAAAAAAGAAGTAACCATGGACGAAAAGAAGGCGTTCGAGGAATATGCAGATCCAGATGAGGACAGCGGCCTTTCAGAAAAAGAACTGGAAGAGCGTTCCAATGTACAGGGAATCTGGTTTGAGGAGGATTATCTGAGAGTTTATCCTTTTAATGCCCTTGCCTGTGATACGATTGGATTTACGCTTTCAAGAGAAACAGCCGATGTCGGCCTGGAGGGATATTATAACAGTACCCTGATGGGAACAGATGGGCGTAAATACGGATATATCAACAATGATTCAGATGCTGAACAGACGATCATGGAGCCTGTTTCCGGTGAAAGTATCGAAACTTCTCTGGATGTAGGCGCACAGCAGATCGTAGAGAAATATGTCAATGGTTTCAAGTCAAGCATGGGAGCCAAGAACATCGGTGTAATTGCGATAAAACCATCAACGGGAGAGATCATTGCCATGGATGGCGGTGACAGATATGATCTGAACAATCCGAGGGATATGTCTCAGGTATATTCTGAAGAAGAAATTGCCGAGCTAAAAAAGAGCGATAAGAAGACAGTAGAAGCTCTCAATGCCATGTGGAGCAATTTCTGTGTAACAGATGCATTTGAACCGGGATCAGTTGTAAAGCCGATTGTAATGTCGGGAGCCCTTGAGAAAGGCAAGATCACAGTAAACGATACGTTCAACTGCGACGGTGGAGAGACATTTGGCGCAAATGGTGATACCTACATTAAATGTGCGGTGTGGCCGGATGCACATGGAACAGAAACGCTCCGTGAAGTTATAGCGAACTCCTGTAATGATGCCATGATGCAGATTGCAGCGCGAATGGGAACAGAATCTTTCCTTAAGGCCCAGGCACTGTTTAATTTCGGTTCACGAACAGGAGTCGATCTTCCGAATGAGGGTTCCGGTGTTATCCATACAACTGATACCATGGGAGAGACAGAGCTTGCCTGCTCCGCATTCGGACAGGGATTTACCTGTACGATGCTTCAGGAGATCAGTGCGATGTGTTCTGTTATCAATGGTGGATGTTATTATCAGCCGCATCTTGTGACTGCAATCAAGGACAGCAGCGGTGGAACGGTCAGAACAATTGACCCTGTGCTTCTCAAGCAGACGATCTCTTCTGATATTTCGGCAAATATCAGATCCTACATGCAGGCCAGTGTACAGGAAGGTACCAGCCGTACATCGAAGGTGCAGGGATACAGCTCAGGCGGTAAGACCGGTACAGCGGAGAAACTTCCACGAGGAAACAAGAAGTATATCGTTTCTTTTATTACTTTTGCACCGGTTGATGATCCGCAGGTGCTTCTGTATGTAGTTGTCGATGAGCCGAATGCAGAGGAACAGGCAGACAGTAAATATCCTCAGTACATTGCACAGGGAATTCTGTCAGAACTTCTTCCGTATCTGAATGTTACACCGGATGAATCCGAGGACGGTACTATTCCGAAGACAGAACTCTGGGAGGGATTCAAAGGAAATCTTGTGGACGTATCCGGAAGCAGCGTGGATGCAAGTGGAAGTCTCACAGATGGAAATGGAAACCTTGTAGATCTGGATGGCAACAGGATCGATGAGAGTGGTTATCTCCTTCAGGACAACGGAGAATATGTTACAGATGAGAACGGACAGTATGTGAAGTCACAGAATCTGGGAACTACTACTATTGCGAGCAGTTCTGAACAGACGGATAATACTCTCAAGGAAGCAATTTCCGATGAGAATGTTCCGGGACCGCCGGAAGACAATGAGGAAGATACCATGCAGGACAACGACATGGAGAGCGAAGGACTTACCAACGAAGAAGCAGGACTGGATTAAAGCGCAGTGATTCCCTTCGGGGGCTGGACATATAATGATATGACAGCCTCCGGAGGGATTTTTTTATGAAAAAAAACAGGACTTTTCATAAACGCAAAGTCTGGACCGTTTTTCTTTTATGTGCAGCAATGATGCTTGGGCTGGCAGGACGGCTTGTGTATCTGATGGGGTTTCGGTCGGATTATTATTACCAGAAAGCACAGGATCTCCATGAGAGAGAACGTTCCATCAAGGCGGCAAGGGGAAAAATCCTGGACGCCAGAGGAAAAGTTCTTGCCTCGAATAAAACGGTCTGTACGGTATCTGTTATCCATAGCCAGATAAAAGAACCGGAGAAAATCATTTCTTTGTTGTCGCAGAAACTGGAACTGTCAGAAGAAAGCATCCGAAAAAAAGTAGAAAAAG
Source organism: Blautia sp. CAG:237 (assembly GCF_000436615.1). Lineage (NCBI taxonomy): Bacteria > Bacillati > Bacillota > Clostridia > Lachnospirales > Lachnospiraceae > Blautia > Blautia sp. CAG:237. The sequence goes on along the minus strand of NZ_FR886763.1, from coordinate 9,378 downwards.
TATCTTCTATAGAAAGAATAAAGACAAATGTCGACAAAGCTGTGGGAGATGAGATCCGAAAGACAGGACTTTCCGGTGTGAAAGTGGATGAAGACTACAAAAGATATTATCCATATCACTCACTTGCTTCCAAAGTTCTGGGATTCACAGGGGCAGACAACCAGGGTATCATCGGACTTGAGGTTCAATATGAAGAGATTTTGAGCGGTGAAGCAGGAAAAATTCTCACAACGACGGATGCCAGAGGAATCGAACTGGATGGAATCGGAGAAAGCCGGGAAGAACCAGAAGCAGGCAACACACTTCGCACTAGCCTGGATATCAGCATTCAGGAATATGTCCAGCAGGCGGCAAAGAAAGTTATGGAAGAGAAAGAAGCGGAGAGAGTGTCCATTCTTCTTATGAATCCCCAAAATGGAGAAATCTATGCCTGTGTGAATGTACCGGAATTCGACCTGAACCAGCCGTTTACCCTGAATACAGAAGTGGATACCTCAGGGTTAAGTTCTGAGAAGAAGCAGGAACTTCTGAATCAGATGTGGAGAAATCCCTGTCTGAATGATACTTATGAACCGGGGTCAACTTTCAAGATCATAACGATGGCGGCGGGACTTGAAGAGGGAGTTGTGAGTATGGAAGACCGTTTTTACTGTCCGGGCTACAAACTGGTAGATGACAGGAGAATTCACTGTGCAAACAGAAGAGGACATGGCTCCCAGAATTTTGTTGAAGGAGCGCAGAATTCCTGTAATCCGGTATTTATTGAAGTAGGGTTGCGGCTCGGCGTGGAAAAATATTATAAATATTTCCGAAAATTTGGACTTCTGGAAAAAACGGGTATTGACCTTCCGGGAGAGGCAGGTACGATCATGCATCAGGCAAAAAATATGGGAAATGTAGAACTGGCAACTGTTTCGTTCGGGCAGTCTTTTCAGATCACACCGATCCAGCTTGCAACGACAGTAAGTTCCCTGATAAACGGTGGGAGAAGAATTACGCCGCATTTTGGAGTAGCGGTGGAAGATGAAAACGGAGAAGTCATTCAGGAACTGGAATATCCGGTAAAGACAGGGGTCCTTTCGGAAGAAACTTCCGAGAAAATCCGTTATATTCTGGAAAAAGTTGTCTCGCAGGGATCTGGCAAAAATGCTGCGATCGAAGGTTATACGATCGGGGGAAAGACAGCGACTTCACAGACACTTCCGAGAAGTGCAAACCGTTATATCTCCTCTTTTCTTGGATTTGCACCTGCTGAGAATCCCCAGGTACTGGCACTGTGTATTATCCACGACCCCAAAGGCATTTACTATGGCGGAACGATCGCAGCGCCGGTCGTGCGGACGATCTTTGAAAACGTTCTTCCATATATGGGGATAAATGGAAGGAATCAGGAAGAGTGAAGCGTAACATAGGGTTGCGAAATACGCCAAAAAGCCTTATAATCAAACATGACAAAAAACAAAAGAATGATAAGAGGTGTGAGGATGAATTATCAAGTTGTAATCCCTGTACTGATCTCCTTTGTGATCAGTGTGATCTTGGGACCGATCATCATCCCGTTTCTGAGAAAACTCAAGATGGGACAGACAGAACGTGTGGAAGGTGTGCAGTCGCACCTGAAGAAAGCGGGTACCCCTACCATGGGAGGTATCATTTTTCTGATAGCTACTGTTGTAACATCCCTGTTCTACGTAAAAGATTACCCGAAGGTGATCCCGGTAGTGTTTCTGACACTGGGATTTGGTATCATCGGATTTCTGGATGACTACCTCAAGGTAGTTCTGAGACGTTCTGACGGTCTTCTTCCATGGCAGAAATTTTCTCTGCAGGTGGTCGTAACCGCAGTGTTTACTTATTACCTTGTAAACTATACAGACGTAAACCTGTCAATGCGTATTCCGTTCTGGACCGATCATTATCTGAATATCGGATGGCTGGCGATCCCGGTACTTTTCTTTGCCGTGATCGGAACGGTAAACGGTGTAAACTTTACCGACGGTCTGGACGGACTGGCATCCAGCGTGACACTGATCGTTGCAGTATTCTTTACTGTTGTTTCTATCGGAACAAAGAGTGGAATTGAGCCGATCACCTGTGCAGTTGTGGGTGGACTGATGGGATTTTTACTGTTCAATGTATATCCGGCGAAGGTGTTCATGGGAGATACAGGATCTCTGGCACTCGGAGGATTTGTTGCAGGAGCTGCATACATGATGCAGATGCCATTGTTTATCCTTCTGGTAGGACTGATCTATCTGGTAGAGGTACTGTCCGTTATCATCCAGGTAACTTACTTCAAGAAAACACATGGAAAACGTATTTTTAAGATGGCACCGATCCACCATCATTTTGAATTATGTGGATGGTCAGAAACAAGAGTTGTAGCCGTATTTTCTATCATAACAGCAGTTATGTGTCTGATTGCACTTCTCGCTCTGTGATCCGCATAACGACAGTTTGCAGGAGGAAACAAAAATGAATTTACAGGGAAAAAGAGTACTTGTCTTTGGAACAGGCAAAAGCGGCATCGGAGCTGCAGATCTTCTGGAAGAGACAGGAGCTCATGTGATCCTTTTTGACGGAAACGAAAAAACAGACAAGGATGCGGTTCTGACGAAAGTATCTCACGCAGAGGATGCCTCTGTTTATGCCGGTGAGCTTCCTAAGGAAGTTCTGGAAAGTCTTGATCTGGTTATACTGAGCCCGGGAGTACCGACAGATATTCCGATCGTGAAGAAATTTTATGAGATGGGACTTCCGGTATGGGGAGAAGTAGAACTGGCTTACCGTACCAGCAAGGGAAGGGTACTCGCAATCACCGGAACAAATGGCAAAACAACCACAACAGCCCTTCTTGGCAAGATCATGAGTGATGCAGAGGACTCTGTCTTTGTAGTGGGAAACATTGGAACTCCATACACTTCCAAAGCACTGGAAATGAAAGAGAATTCCACAACAGTAGCGGAGATCAGCAGTTTCCAGCTGGAGACGATCGAAGAATTTGCACCACAGGTCAGTGCGATCCTCAACATCACAGAGGACCATCTGAACCGTCACCATACAATGGAGGAATATATCCGCGTCAAGGAACTTATCGTCAAAAACCAGAAACCAGAGAACTACTGTGTCCTGAATTATGAGGATCCGGTACTTCGCGAATTTGGCCAGCATATCGTTCCGAAGACTGTTTATTTCTCAAGCGTAAGGAAACTTGACGAGGGAATTTATCTGGACGGAGATCTGATCGTACTCAAGACCGCAGAAGCGGAGATTCCGTTCGTACATACAGGAGAGCTGAAACTTCTGGGACAGCATAACTTTGAGAATGTGATGGCAGCAGTTGCAATGGCATACTATGCAGGCGTGTCTGTAGAGAGTATCCGTAAGAGCATCTGTGAGTTTACAGCAGTAGAACACAGAATTGAATATGTCACAGAGAAAAATGGTGTCGCTTATTACAACGATTCCAAGGGAACCAACCCGGATGCTGCGATCAAGGGCATCCAGGCGATGAACCGTCCGACCCTTCTGATCGGCGGCGGTTATGACAAAGGCTCCAGCTACGATGAATGGCTGAATGCTTTTGACGGCAAAGTGCGTTATCTTGTACTGATCGGACAGACAAGAGAGAAGATCAAAGAAGCGGCAGAGCGTCTTGGCGTATGCCCGAACATTGTTCTCTGCGAGGACCTCAAGGAAGCAGTAGAGTTCTGTGCACAGAAAGCGGAAGCAGGAGATGCAGTCCTTCTTTCACCTGCATGTGCAAGCTGGGGACAGTTTGACAATTATGAGCAGCGAGGAGATATGTTCAAAGAATACGTAAAGGCTCTTTGATTTTTGGGATTTTTCACAACACTATATAATATAGAAGAAACAGGAAAGTCAGATTTGAACAAAAAGTTCAGATCTGGCTTTTGCATTGTGTGGATTTTGTGGACAGAACAGAGAATCACAGAAAAAAGTTTTTGACATATAATAAAAGTAAGATGCCCTTTGGGAGTGAACCGATTGGATAAAATTCACATAGCAGGGGGAACACCCCTCCATGGAACCATCCGTATCCAGGGTTCCAAAAACGCTGCCCTTCCAATGATGGCGGCGGCACTTCTTTATCCGGGGGTCAGTATACTCAGAAACTGTCCGAAAATCGCAGATGTATTCTGCATGGAAGAAATCCTCTGTGCACTTGGTGCAGATACCTGGTGGCAGGAACATGACCTTTACCTGGACTGCACAAAAGCGGATAAAACGGAGATATCAGGGATTTACACAGAAAAAATGAGGTCTTCAGTCATACTTCTGGGTGTATTGCTTGGAAGATATGGGAAGGCATCCATGGGGTATCCCGGCGGCTGTGTGATTGGAAAAAGACCGGTGGATCTTCATCTGTATGCGTTGCGGGAATTCGGTGTATGTATAGAAGAAAAGAAAGAGTTTCTGGAAGCAGAATGCCGGAAGCTGAAAGGCTGCGAGATCTTTTTTGCAGGGAGTAGTGTGGGCGCGACAGAACAGGCGGTTCTGACCGCTGCTTCGGCAGAGGGAAAAACAAGAATCCATAACTGTGCAAAAGAGCCCGAAATTATCTGGCTCTGCAGATTCCTGAAAAGAATGGGAATAAAGATCCAGGGAGAAGGAACAGAAAAAATCCTGGTTGAAGGCGGCGCACCGGTGAAGGGCGGAGATATGCAGGTTCCACCTGACCGGATCGTGGCAGGAACCTATCTGTGTGCTTCCGCAGCCACCAGAGGAAAGATTGAGATTGAGAATCCTCCGGAGGGAGAGCTTACAGCTTTCCTCGAAGTATATCGCAAAATGGGTGGACAATATGAATGGAACAGTGGTAAACTAGTAGCGGACAGCCGCCGGGTGCGTTTTCCTGTCCCTCTGACAGAGACCGCTGTATATCCGGGATTTCCTACAGATCTGCAGTCGCCTCTGATGGCAGTGTTTGCGACGATTCCGGGAGAGAGCTGCATACAGGAATCTGTTTTTGAAGACCGTTTCAAAATAGCAGAAGAACTTAACCGGATGGGTGCAGAGATAAAGATACAGGGGAAGAAAGCATGGATCCGCGGAAGTTTTTGCCTTAAAGGCACCAAGGTACGTGCACAGGAACTCCGAGGGGGAGCGGCACTTGTAATTGCGGCACTTGCGGCAAAGGGTGAGTCCATTGTAGAAGGATATTCATTTATCCACCGGGGTTACGAGGATATAAGCCAGGATATTTCAAGGCTTGGCGGCAAAATCAAGAAGGATACAGGAACTACGATATATGAAGACATCCAGCAATATTAGTACACGAAAACTGGTTATAGGCAGTGTGGCTGTTGTGGTTTTGGCTGCCGCTGTTTTTTTCTTTACTTTTTTTCAAGTAAAAACAGTAGAAGTTATAGGAAATGACCATTATACAGAGGATGAACTGAAAGAAAAAATCCTTAAAGGCTCAATGACATCCAATGCCATTCTTGCACCGCTGTTTTATTCCAAGAATGCGGCAGAAGAACTTCCGTATATTGAGAGTTTTAATGTCAGACGTTCCGGCAGGAACAAACTGATCATCAGCGTCAAAGAAAAAAGCGTTGTAGGATGCATTCCTTATCTGGACAGCTATGTTTACTTTGACAGTAATGGATATTTTGTGGAGGGCAGCAAGACAAGAGATACGAAAGTTGCCTTTTTTGACGGCATCCAGCCGAAGAAGGTCGTGATGGAGGAGAAACTTCCCATCAAGGAGACGGTTCTGAATACAGCAGTTGCCCTTTCTACGATCTTTGCCAAGAATGATATGGTTCCAGATCATATTATGTTTGATGACAGCTATGAAATCAGCCTTCTGTATGGCGATATCACTGTACAGCTTGGAAAGGATGAATATCTGGAGGACAAAATGACCAGGGCAATCGCCATTCTTCCGCAGCTTGAGGGACAGAAGGGGATTCTGCACATGGAAAATATTTCCCGTAATTCAAAGACTGTGACATTTGAGGCAGAGGAAGTGGAGATCACAGCCGAGAACTGGAATGGCGGCTACGACGAGAATGGTGACTATACCGGCGATGGCGAATATGATGAAAATGGCGATTATGTAGGACCAAAACCGGCAACAGCACTGGACACTGCAACTGAGAGATGGGTAGGCGGCTACGATGAAGAAGGCGACTATACCGGCAGTGGTGAGTATGATGCTGATCTGAATTATGTCGGCCCTGCACCGACACAGGAACTTCTGGACAGTTTTGGAGACTGGATCGGCGGTTATAACGAATCAGGAGGATTTGACGGAGTCGGTGAATACGATGCCGATGGAAATTATGTAGGAGCAAATCCGAATACATCTGATGATACAGAAAACACATCAGACACTTCCGGGGAGGAAGATTCTTACGATGAAAGCACCGAAAGTGACCAGGAATACGACTCTGAGAGCGATTATTCGGACGAAGAAGAGGGCTATTACGATGAAGAAGGATAACTCTTTGATGGCGAAGAATCGTGAAAAAAGTATAAAAAAACAAAAATAGTAGTTGATTAATTCAAGAAAAAAATATATGATATATCTATATGTAGCTTGATATGACAATATCAGGAAGATAAAAGGAGGAAGTACATTGTTAGAGATTATGTCAAATGAGGCCGAGTCTTCAGCCAAGATTATTGTAATCGGCGTAGGCGGAGCTGGAAATAATGCAGTAAACAGAATGGTGGAAGAGGCTATCGGAGGAGTAGAGTTTGTTGGTGTAAATACTGATAAACAGGCCCTGACACTTTGCAAAGCTCCAACAGTACTTCAGATTGGTGAAAAGATTACGAAGGGCCTTGGCGCCGGCGCACAGCCGGAAGTTGGCCAGAAGGCTGCTGAGGAGAGCATAGAAGAAGTTAAACAGTTAATGGAAGGCGCAGACATGGTATTTGTTACCTGTGGTATGGGCGGCGGCACTGGTACAGGTGCAGCACCGGTCATCGCAGCAGCAGCCAAGGAAATGGGAATCCTGACCGTCGGCGTTGTTACGAAGCCTTTCCGTTTCGAAGCAAAAACACGTATGAACAATGCTCTGTCCGGAATCGAAAATCTGAAGAAAGCTGTTGATACACTGATCGTCATTCCGAATGACAAGCTGTTAGAGATCGTAGATCGCCGTACAACCATGCCGGAAGCTCTCCGCAAAGCAGATGAAGTTCTCCAGCAGGCAGTACAGGGCATCACAGACCTGATCAACCTCCCGGCTCTTATCAACCTGGACTTCGCAGATGTTCAGACTGTTATGAGAGACAAGGGAATCGCTCATATCGGAATCGGAGAAGCAAGAGGAGACGACAAAGCGATGGAGGCAGTACAGCAGGCGGTATCCTCCCCGCTTCTGGAGACAACCATCAAGGGTGCAACTCATGTGATCATCAATATTTCTGGAGATATCTCTCTCATGGATGCAAACGACGCAGCAAGCTACGTACAGGAGCTCACAGGAGAGGATTCCAATATCATCTTTGGTGCTATGTACGATGACTCCGTTGCAGATTACGCAAGAATCACAGTGATCGCAACAGGACTTTCCGATCTGGAAGCAAAATCCACACCGTTTGGAAACAGGAGCAGTGCATCACCGTTCAGTGTCCGCAAACCTGCAGCAGCATCAACAACAACTGCCCAGTCACAGCCGACAATGAGCATGCCAAGCTTCAACCTGCCGAACATGCAGTCAGCTCCGTCATTCAATACCAAGGTGCCGACAAGCACTGTTCAGAAGAAGGACATCCAGATCCCGGATTTCCTCAGAAACAGATAAGAATCAGAACATACAAAAGACGCTGTGTTTCCACAGCGTCTTGTTTTGTTTTTAGGAATGAGGGCAGTTAAGAGAAATCAGCATTTGCAGGAGAAGGTACTGCATTTTGTCTCGTTGCATCCTTCTGTGTTGCATCCGGAGACATCAATAGCGGAGGCGGTACATTTGCAGTGTTCGTTGTAGGTACATTCCTGGGCTTTGCAGTCGATGTTGATCTTTTCGCAGCCGCAGTGGTGAGCTTCACTGTTCATGGCAGCACCGGAAGCACTGCGTTCACGGAAACTTCCGCAGTTTGTTTCATCTGCATTGCGTGCACCTGCACCGGTAATCTCGATATCACCTCTGGAACAGAGTTCGTTTTCGTTGTACATACATTTGGTTGCAGAACATTTGAGAATTGTCATAGTTCGTTCCTCCATGATTGATTTTTTTGCGGGACGTATGTCCGTATTCTAGTATTCGCAAAAAAAATTAAAATATACAAAAAAACTTCTTGACTTTCTCAGGAAGGAATAGTATATTGTTAAAGTACGTAAAGAAAACAAAGCAGAGTTTCACTCTCACCTCAGCACAGAGATTGTGTCTCAGGTTTATATGCAGAGATAAATAGCAGAATCTTCCTGGATTCTGGATATTGCATGGCATTTTGCTCATGCATCACTGGGTATAATAGAGTGTGGATTCTGTCCATGCTCTTTATTTTTTGAAGGGTGACTGAGAGTCAGGCATATCATTTATTCACAGGTATGGAGGTGTACTACAATTAGCAATTTAATGATTAACGAACAGATCAGAGACAGAGAGGTGCGTCTGATCGGACCGGACGGAGCACAGCTCGGAATCGTGTCAGCCAGAGAAGCAATGGCGAAGGCACAGGAAGCAGGACTTGACCTTGTAAAGATCGCACCACAGGCGAAACCACCGGTGTGCAAGATCATCGATTACGGTAAATACCGTTATGAGCTCTCCCGTAAGGAAAAAGAAGCTAAGAAGAAACAGAAGACGATCGACATCAAGGAAGTACGTCTTTCACCAAACATTGATACAAATGACTTAAAGACCAAGGTCAATGCAGCAAGAAAGTTCCTCTCCAAAGGTGACCGCGTAAAGGTTACACTTCGTTTCAGAGGAAGAGAGATGGCGCACATGGCAAGCAGCAGACACGTGCTCGACGATTTTGCAGAACTTCTCGCAGACGTTGCAACCGTAGAGAAAGCGCCTAAGATCGAAGGAAGAAGCATGACCATGTTTCTCAGCGAAAAGCGTTAAGCAGTTATCAGAACACTGTGCCATTGGTGCATGAACCTGGTAATGTGAAATAAAAAACAGAACCACGAATCAAGGAGGAAATAACAATGCCTAAGATTAAAACTTGTAGAGCAGCAGCAAAACGTTTCAAAAAGACCGGAACTGGAAAGATCATGAGAAATAAAGCTTATAAGAGCCATATCTTAACAAAGAAATCTCAGAAGAGAAAGAGAAACCTGAGAAAAGCTACTGTTGTTGATTCTACAAACCTGAAGAATATTAAGAAAGCTCTGCCATATTTATAATTAACAGGCAGCGGACGATATCAGAAGACAAACAGGAGGAA
>NZ_FR886762.1:0-9527 GCF_000436615.1 Blautia sp. CAG:237 | reverse complement strand
CAGACAGATACAGGGAGTTCCAAAACAAACACGAATGCGCAACGCTGATGTTAAGAAATGTTAAGGTTCCAGAACGAAACGAATAGCTTTCCTATACACGCGTGAATCTCAGGTTTTCTCAGGTTTTTGGGATATTTGACAACCTTCCAGGCAAAGCGAACGTTCGCTATTTTTTTATCCGAACGTTCGTTATCAAAAACGGGGTCTGAAGTTATTGCAACGTTGCAATTAAAAAAAACGCAACGTTGCATTCACAGAATACTGAAAATACTGGGATTTTGCGAGGCTCTGATGCTGAGAAATGCTGAGGTTTTACAAGGTATTGATGTTGAGAAATGTTGAGGTTTTACAAAGGCTTATACCCTAAGAAAACCTAAGATTTACCGCAACGGGGACACTAAGAAATACTAAGGTATTTTCGAATATAGAATGTTGGAAAATGTTGGACTTTTTTTGAAACGTTGAACCTAGTAAAACCTAGTATCGATAGAGCACTGGGACCTATAAAAATATTCTGATTGAGCCCCAAAAGGTGTGCACACAAAATCACCGAAAGTGTGCACACAAAAATATTTGGAGCGTTCCGCAATGTTGATGCTTACATTTACTTACTTTAAAATCATTAATGAACACGATAACGCGCGTAAATAAAAAGACCTGCCCTGCTGCCGGAATCCCTCTTTCCAGCGGCGGGGCAGTTGTGCTATTATGGATCCAAAAGAAAAGCCCACTACACAAGGCAGCAGGCAACAGGGATAAATTTATAATAAAGGCGGTGCTGTCTGGTGTCAAGTATCAGCGAAATGAATGAAGAACTTGTATTTAAGATTCAGTCCGGAGAGGACGTGCAGAGTAATATGCTTAAGCTCTGGCAGCAGAACCGGGGCATGATCGAGAGACTGGCGAACGATTACAGCAAAGTAGAAGAAAGGGAAGATCTGAAACAGGAAGCGTACTTCGGTCTGTGCAGAGCAGTGGAATCTTATGCTCCGGATAAAGGCAGCAGTTTCTTGACCTGGGCAATCTACTGGATCCGGCAGAGTATGCAGAGATATTGCCAGAATAACGGAACCATAAGGATACCGGTCCACAGTCAGGAAGATCTACGGCAGTACAAGAAACTGCAGAACCTGTTTTATCTTCATGTGGGAAGATTACCCAATACCAGGGAATATTGCTATTATCTGGGATGTTCAGTGAAAACCCTTGAAAGTCTTCAAAGGAATGACCGGCTCAGCCGTATCGGAAGTATAGATACACCGGTAACCGGTTTAGAGAATGATACCGTAACAGTCGGTGATACCGTAGCAGATCCGGGAGATCCTTACAGTGAGATCCTGGACAGTGTCACAGAGAGGCAGTTGAAAGAGATCTTGTGGGACATCGTGGAAGATCTTCCAGGGAAAGAACCGGCTGTGATCAAAATGAGATACCAGGAGAATTTGTTCTACAAAGAGATTGCCGCCAGAACCGGGATCACAACAGAAGCGGCCAGGCAATGGGAATTAAAGGCACTGAGGGAACTGAGAAGACCAAGCAGGGCGAGACAGCTCAGACCGTTTTATGATTCCTCATATATCTACAGCAGGGCTTTACACGGCAATGGGGCAGCAGGGTTCAACCGAACCTGGACAAGCAGTACAGAAAGGGTTGCGCTGGATCTGCTCTGATACGCAAATGATACGTAAAAAAATAAAATGAGGTAAATGAGAGGTAAGAAACACATTAAATTCCAGAAAAAGAGACATAAATATAATAAATTCAGGGTGTAAAAAGTGCACGAACTTGTGGAAAGAGTATTGAAAAACTTCTAAAAATGCTTTACACTATACAACGAATATGTGTAGAACAGATAACTAAGATTTCCTATTATATGGGAATCTGGAGATGGAGGAAAGAATCATGGCAGAGAAACAGATAAAAACCATCGGCGTACTCACAAGTGGTGGTGATGCTCCAGGAATGAACGCTGCAATTCGTGCAGTTGTAAGAAGAGGTCTCAGCAGCGGACTTAATGTCAAAGGTATTTATAAAGGATACAACGGCCTTCTGAATGAAGAAATCGTTGATATGACTGCCAGAGACGTATCTGATACAATCGAACGAGGCGGTACAATTCTTTACACAGCAAGATGTGCAGAGTTCCGTACACCGGAAGGACAGCAGAGAGGTGCTGAGATCTGTAAGAAACATGGAATCGATGGACTGGTAGTTATCGGTGGAGACGGTTCTTTTGCAGGTGCACAGAAGCTGGCTAATCTTGGCATCAACACTATCGGTGTTCCTGGTACAATTGACCTGGATATCGCTTGTACAGAGTATACAATCGGATTCGATACAGCAGTTAACACAGCTATGGAAGCAATCGACAAAGTTCGTGATACTTCTACTTCTCATGAGAGATGCAGTATCATCGAGGTTATGGGACGTAATGCAGGATACCTTGCTATGTGGTGCGGTATCGCAAACGGTGCAGAGGACGTTCTGATCCCTGAGAAATACGATTACGACGAGCAGAAACTGATCAACAACATCATCGCAAGCCGTAAAGCAGGAAAGAAACATCACATCATCGTTAATGCTGAGGGTATCGGACATTCTGAGGCAATGGCAAGACGTATCGAGGCTGCAACAGGTATCGAGACTCGTGCTACAATTCTTGGACACATGCAGCGTGGTGGTAACCCGACATGTAAAGACCGTGTATATGCATCTATGATGGGAGCTCTTGCAGTAGACCTTCTGGTTGCAGGCAAATCCTGTCGAGTTGTAGGATATCGTCATGGTGAATTTATGGACTTCGACATCAACGAAGCTCTTGCCATGCAGAAAGACGTATCTCCGTACATGTGGGAGGTATGTAATTCTCTTTCTCATAATTACAATAAGAAATAATATAACGTGTATTTTACAGCGGAGGCCACCGTCAGGCGGTCTCCGTTTCAGATTAAAGGAGAAATTATGATTACCAGTGCACAGAATACACAGGTCAAAAATATCATAAAATTAAATCAGAAGGCGAAGGCAAGACGAGAACAGAAACTTTTTGTCGCAGAAGGCAGAAAGATGTTTCTGGAAGCACCGGAGAATCTGATCGACAAGATCTATGTGGCAGAATCCATGCTCGACGACGAAGAAGTCATAGAAAAAGTCCGCAGATTTTCCTGGGAATCCGTAGAGAACGGCGTTTTCCGGCAGATGTGTGATACACAGACTCCGCAGGGAATCCTTACAGTTCTCAGACAGCCATCCTACCAGATGCAGGATCTTCTGAAGGAAAAAAATCCACTGATCATGGTGCTGGAAGATCTTCAGGATCCGGGCAACGCCGGAACAATCATAAGAACCGGCGAAGGCGCAGGAGTCAGCGGCGTTTTTCTTACAAAGACCTGTGTGGATATCACGAATCCTAAGGTGATCCGTGCAACTATGGGTTCTGTGTACAGAATCCCTTTTTTATATGTAGAAGATGTGGTATCATTAAAGCAGCAGCTTCAGGACAGAGGAATCCGTTTTTTTGCCGCACATTTACAGGGAAAAAATTCTTATGACAGGGAAGACTATAAAGGCGGAACTGCATTTCTCATCGGAAACGAAGGCAAGGGTCTCACCGACCAGGCGGCAGAAGCGGCCGACTGCCTGATCCGGATCCCAATGTGTGGACAGGTGGAATCACTCAACGCAGCTATGGCAGCGGGAATCCTTATGTACGAAGCGGCAAGGCAGCGCAGAAACTAAAAGGCTGTATTATTTTATAGCCGGAAGGAGGGCCTATGGATCTTTTGTTGTGGCTTGGGATTCTGGCAGTTCTTCTGATCATAGAAGCAGCAACGGTGGGGCTGGTAACAGTCTGGTTTGCAGGAGGTGCGCTGGCAGCAGCGATCGCTTCCGGGGCAGGCGCAGGTGCTGTCACACAGTGGCTGTTGTTTCTGGCAGTATCCCTGGTATTATTGTTTTTTACCAGACCGCTTGCTGTCAGATATATGAAACGGGGAATTCCCAGAACAAATGTGAATAGCCTGATCGGCAAGAAAGCCGTCGTCATTCAGAAAATCGACAATTTGTCCCAGACAGGGCAGGTTCGTATCAACGATATCGAATGGATGGCAAGAACGGAATCCGATGGAGAGAAAATTCCGGAGGAATCAGTAGTAGAGATCGAAGCAGTTCGAGGAGTGAAACTGATCGTAAAAAAATGTAAGGAGGAATTGTAGTATGGGCGGACTTATTTTTTTAGTTGTTATTATCGTGATCGTTCTGTGGGTGCTTGCATCCTGTGTTCGGATCGTGCCGCAGGCATATGCGATGGTAGTAGAGCGTCTTGGTGCTTACAAGGAAACCTGGAATACAGGAATCCATTTTAAGACACCGTTTATCGACCGTGTTGCAAGACGTGTCAATCTGAAGGAACAGGTAGTAGATTTTCCACCGCAGCCGGTTATCACCAAGGATAACGTAACCATGCAGATCGATACTGTTGTATTTTTCCAGATCACAGATCCGAAGTTATTCGCTTATGGTGTGGAAAATCCGATCATGGCGATCGAGAATCTTTCTGCGACAACACTGCGAAATATCATCGGTGACATGGAACTTGACGAGACACTGACATCCCGTGAGACGATCAATACCAAGATGCGTGCTTCTCTGGATGTTGCGACAGACCCATGGGGAATCAAAGTAAACCGTGTAGAGCTCAAAAATATCATTCCACCGGCTGCCATTCAGGAAGCCATGGAGAAACAGATGAAAGCAGAGCGTGAACGACGAGAAGCGATCCTTCGTGCAGAAGGTGAGAAGAAATCCACGATTCTTGTTGCAGAAGGTCACAAGGAATCTGCAATCCTGGATGCTGAAGCAGAGAAACAGGCTGCGATCCTCCGTGCAGAAGCACAGAAGGAAAAAATGATCAAAGAAGCCGAAGGCCAGGCAGAAGCTGTGCTTAAAGTTCAGAAAGCAAATGCCGAGGGAATCCGAATGATCCGTGAGGCTGGTGCAGACCAGGCAGTTCTCACACTGAAGAGTCTTGAAGCATTCGCCAAAGCAGCCGACGGCAAAGCGACCAAGATCATCATCCCATCAGAGATCCAGGGGGTGGCAGGGCTTGCTTCCTCCCTTAAGGAGATCATCACAGAAGAACCAAAATCACAGAATTAAATACAGAAACTACGAGGAAGAGGAGAGATTATCATGAATTTAAAAGGACGTAATTTTCTGACACTCAAAGATTTTACACCGGAGGAGATCACATACCTGATCGACCTGGCTGCTGAGTTAAAAGCAAAGAAAAAAGCCGGAGAGCTTCATGAATATTACAAAGGCAAAAACATTGCCCTGATCTTCGAAAAAACAAGTACCAGAACACGTTGTGCATTCGAAGTAGCTGCTCATGACCTTGGAATGGGCAGTACATACCTGGACCCGACCGGTTCTCAGATCGGCAAGAAAGAGAGCATTGCAGATACAGCAAGAGTTCTCGGAAGAATGTACGAAGGAATCGAATACAGAGGTTTCGGACAGGAGATCGTCGAAGAACTTGCCAAATACGCAGGAGTTCCGGTATGGAATGGTCTGACAAATGAATATCATCCGACACAGATGCTGGCTGACATGCTGACGATCCGTGAGCATTTCGGAGATCTCAAAGGCCGTCGTCTTGTATACATGGGAGATGCCCGTTACAACATGGGTAACTCACTGATGATCGCATGCTCCAAACTGGGAATGCATTTCGTTGCATGCACAACAAAGAAATACTTCCCGAATCAGGAACTTGTAGATCTTTGCAAGACATACGCAGAGGCTTCCGGCGGAAGCATCACTCTGACAGAGGATGTTGAAGCAGGAACCAAGGATGCAGATGTTATCTACACAGATGTATGGGTATCCATGGGTGAGCCGGACGAAGTATGGGAAGAGCGTATCAGAGAACTGACTCCATACAAAGTAACAAAAGACGTCATGAAAAACGCTGGAGAAAAAGCAATCTTCCTTCACTGCCTGCCTGCATTCCATGACCTTAAGACAAAGATCGGTAAGGAAATGGGTGAGCGTTTCAACCTGACAGACATGGAAGTTACAGATGAAGTATTTGAATCTGAGCAGTCCCATGTATTTGACGAGGCTGAGAACCGTATGCATACGATCAAAGCAGTTATGGTAGCTACTCTTGGAGAGCCGGAGAACAAATGATAAATACTGTATATTCAAAAGAAACAATTTCAGATGAGATACACACAAAATGGGCGGGCAAAACCGTCCATTTTGCGAAAGAAACAGATTCTACAAATGAATGGTGCAAGCGTATGTCCAAAGAAGGTGCTGAGCATGGAACACTGGCAGTTACCGAATTCCAGTCAGCAGGCAAGGGCCGCCTCGGACGACGCTGGACAGCCCCGGAAGGAAGTTCTGTTATGATGTCTATCCTTCTGAGACCTGAGTTTGAGCCACAGTATGCCTCCATGCTGACACTTGTCATGGGGCTGAGCGTGGCGCAGGCAGTAAAGGAACTGGATGTCGAAGTTTCCATCAAATGGCCGAATGATGTTGTCGTTTCCCGCAAAAAAATCTGCGGGATCCTGACAGAAATGGGCCTCGAAAACGGAAAGATCCGAGAGGTGATCATTGGTATCGGAATCAATGTAAATCTGGAGGAGATCCAGGACGACCTCAAAGACAAGGCAACTTCTCTCTATCTGGAAACTGGAAAGAAATACGACAGAAACCGTGTGATCGGGCTGATCATGGAGAAATTCGAGAAGAACTACGAGAAGTTTGTAAAAACCTGTGATCTGTCTCTTATGCTTGATGACTATAATGCAATGCTGGCAAACAGAAGTCAGCCGGTGCGTATCCTGGACAAGCTGAACCCGTATGAAGGAATCGCAATCGGAATCGACAGAGAGGGCGAACTTCTGGTAAAAGTCGCAGACGGCGCGATCCGAAAGGTATGCTCAGGAGAAGTCTCCGTAAGAGGACTTTACAGTTACGTATGATATTTTATTTATAAGGAGTTATATATTTTATGTATCAGGAAAATGTTGTGCTCTGCGGCGCAAGTGCCTATGAGCAGAAATATTATTTCAATCAGGATTTTGCATCCCTTCCGGAAACGATCAAGCAGGAACTGCAGGTCATGTGTGTATTATATACAGAGGATGTCGGCGGAATCCTGACACTGGAGTTTGATGAGAACGGAAATCTGCAGTTCAAGACAGAAGCGACGGATTCTGATTTCAGATATGACGAAATTGGAAGTGTCCTGAAGATCAAACAGCTTCAGTCAGAGAAAAGAGAGCTCCTGGAATCTCTTGAGATGTACTATCGTGTATTTTTCCTCGGAGAAGATATGGAAGAATCTGTGGAACATGTGGATAACGAGGAGTAAATTATGAAGATGCAGTGGAAAATTGGCCAGGTTGAAATGCAGAATCCATTTATCCTGGCTCCGATGGCAGGCGTGACAGACCTGCCATTCCGTTTGTTATGCAAAGAACAGGGTGCAGGACTTCTGTGTACCGAGATGGTCAGCGCGAAGGCGATTTCTTTCCATAACAAAAATACAATTTCTCTCATGCAGATCGATCCGGCAGAGCATCCGGTTTCCATGCAGATTTTTGGAAGCGAACCGGATCTGATGGCAGAGGTTGCAAAAAGCATTGAGGAGCAGCCGTTTGACATTCTGGACATCAACATGGGATGCCCTGTTCCGAAGGTAGTCAATAATGGCGAAGGTTCCGCACTTCTCAAAAACCCGGATCTGATCCGAGAGATCGTGACCAAAGTTTCTCACGCAGTAAAGAAACCGGTCACAGCGAAGATCCGTATTGGATTTGAAGGATATCCTGTTGATCCTGTAGAGATTGCAAAGATCATCGAAGATTCCGGTGCGGCAGCAGTTGCAGTCCATGGAAGGACAAGACAGCAGTACTATGCTGGTGAGGCGGACTGGGATACGATCCACAGGATCAAAGAAGCTGTATCGATCCCTGTCATTGGAAACGGTGATGTGGATTCACCAGAGAAAGCAGAAGCCCTGGTAAAAGAAACAGGCTGCGATGGCATAATGATCGGCCGTGCCGTGAGAGGAAATCCATGGATCTTCCGTGAGATGAACCATTATTTTACAACAGGAGAACTGCTTCCGCGGCCATCCTGGGATGAGATCCGCGAAATGATCCTCCGCCATGCAAGAATGCAGATCGAACTGAAAGGTGAATTCACGGGAATCCGTGAGATGCGTAAGCATATCGCATGGTACACATCAGGGATGAGACACAGTGCCGGACTGAGGCGGGATTCCAATCTGGTGAGCAGCTATGAAGAACTTGAGAAGCTGCTGGATCATGAGCTGGAAAACAGGTAAAAAGAGAAACGGTAAATAACGTCCGAAATCGCCAGGAAATACAACTGTTTTACGCTTGACAAGGCATATGGATTTCGGTATAATACAGGAATTGTGAATATCCTAGAATAAGTCTGCCCTTTTTGAGGTATGATTGTTCTGGGAGTATATATCCAATGAATATCCGTCTATTTTGAAAGGGTGTAAGGATTATGGAAGAAAAGAAGAATTTATTAACATATGCAGGTCTTAAGAAACTGGAAGACGAACTGCACGATTTAAAAGTTGTCAAAAGAAAAGAAGTAGCAGAGAAGATCAAAGAAGCGAGAGAACAGGGTGACCTTTCCGAGAACGCTGAGTACGATGCTGCAAAGGACGAGCAGAGAGATATCGAGGCTCGTATCGAAGAGATCGAGAAGATCCTCAAGAATGCAGAAGTTGTTGTAGAGGATGAAGTTGATCTTGACAGAATCAATGTTGGATGCAAAGTCAAAGTACATGACTATGAATTCGATGAAGATATGGAATTAAAGATCGTTGGTTCTACAGAGGCTAACAGCCTTGAAGGCAAGATCTCCAACGAGTCTCCTGTAGGAAAAGCCCTGATCGGTGCTCATACAGGCGATGTTGTAGAAGTAGAAATGCCAATGGGAATCATGAAATACAAAGTTCTGGAGATCCAGAGAAACATCTAATAACCAAGCAAAAGACAGAAGGAGGCCAAAGAAGTGGCAGAGCAGAAGAAGCAGGATACAAACCAGCTGCTGAAGGTTCGTCGTGAAAAGCTTGCAGACCTGCAGGCAAATGGCAAGGACCCGTTTCAGATCACAAAATTTGACCAGACACATCATTCACTTGAGGTAAAAGAACTCTACGAAGCACATGAGGCAGAGCTCTTAAAGGACCGCGAGACTCCGGATGTGGAAGGTCTTGATGAAGCACAGGCAAGAGAAGTTCTCAAGAAGGACTATGAAGAAAGAAGAGAGATCATGGATGCAAGCCCGATCCATGTAGCTATCGCCGGACGTATGATGTTCAAGCGTGTCATGGGTAAAGCTTCTTTCTGTAATATCCAGGACCTGCAGGGCAATATTCAGGTCTATGTAGCAAGAGATGCGATCGGAGAAGAATCTTATGCAGATTTCAAGAAATCTGATATCGGTGATATCTTCGGACTGGAAGG
>NZ_FR886761.1:17280-40981 GCF_000436615.1 Blautia sp. CAG:237 | reverse complement strand
AATGCCATCATATCCGCAGCCAAGAACGGCTACCGCCTGTTCGATACTGCTTCTGCATACAAGAACGAAGAGAGTGTCGGACGTGGTATTGCACGATGCGGAGTTCCGCGTAAGGATCTTTTTATCACCACCAAGATCTGGAATAACGCACAGCGTCTCGGAGATGTGGACGGGGCTTTTGAGCGAAGCCTTGACCGTCTTGGTCTTGATTATATCGATCTTTATCTGATCCACTGGCCGGTTCCGGGATGTTATCTCAATACCTGGAAGGAAATGGAGAAATTTCTTGAATCTGGACGGGCTCTTTCTATCGGTGTCAGCAATTTTGAGATCCGTCATCTCGAAGAACTTCGTAAGGTATCCGGGATCATTCCTGCAGTCAACCAGATCGAATGCCATCCTCTCTGCTATCCGCGGGAGCTCATTGAATACTGCCAGGCAAACGGGATCCAGGTACAGGCTTATGCTCCACTGGCGCGAGGCGCTTATCTGGACAATGATATCCTCTGCGTACTTGGTACGAAATATGCACATACGCCTGCTCAGATCGGACTTCGCTGGGCTGTTCAGAAGGGTATCTCCGTAATTCCAAAATCCACCCGCCCGGAGCGTATTGCTGCCAATGCACGTATTTTTGATTTTGAGATTGAGCAGGAGGACATGGATCTTCTCGACACGCTCAATCAGAATTACCACAGTTCTCATGTTCCGGAGGATCTGAGAGATACTATTTTTTGATTATTTTCATATTATACGCGGTCAAAAGCCGGTTGATCACCTTTTGTGTATGATCGACCGGCTTTTTTAAGCCTTACATTCAGTTATTCGAAGATATCTTCTCTTGTGATATTCTTTGCCCATTCTCCCTTGCGGTAATGACGGATGACCCATGGCCATTTTACAAATTCATCGGTGCACAGAAGGAAATATACCCAGAGCACCGGAAGCTTCAGCACGAACGCCGCAAAGAATCCAAGCGGTACTGCATAGACCCACATATCGATCGTATCACAGATCAGACCGAATTTCGTATCGCCTCCTGCACGGAAAACCCCGGCGATCAGCGCTGTGTTTACCGCAGATCCCATGATATAGTAGCTGTTGATCAGGAGCATATATTTCAGATAGTGCATTGCCGTATCATTCAGAAATGCAAATCTCAGTACAAACGGAGTTACCGCCAGTACGATCACACCTCCTACTGCTCCTGCTACAACTGTCATCTTCAGCATTCTGGACGCATAGGATTTGGATTTCTCGAGTTCTTCCTGTCCCATCACTCTGCCGAGAAGGATCGTTCCTGCACTCGCGATCGCAAAGCAGAAAACAGATCCTACGTTTCGAACAACAGTAACCAGTGAATTGGCTGCCACCGCCTCTGTTCCAAGATGTCCCAGAATTACAGAATACATGGAAAAAGCCACACTCCAGGAAAGGTCATTTCCAAGTGCCGGGAGAGAAAGGTGGATGAAATCATTCAGCAGCGTCTTGCTTCGGATAAACATATAAGCTGGATTCAGTTTTACATCTTTGCTCAACAAAGATACGATCACGCAGGCAACGAGCTGTATCAGCCTGGAAGATGCCGTTGCGATCGCCACACCGGTCACTCCAAGCTTCGGTGCTCCAAACAGTCCAAAAATAAAAACGGCATTCAACAGAATGTTTAGTCCAAATGCCAGCATATTCAATGTCATACTGATCGTCACGCGGCCGATGCTTCGAAGGATCGCAAGGTAGATTTCTGTCACTCCCCAGCAGAGATAGGTGATCCCCATGATCCGTATGTAAGAAGATCCGATCGCGATCAGTTCCTGATCTGAAGTGAATAATAATAACATCCTCTGCGGCATGGTAAATGCAGCCAGTGCCACAAGTACTGAGATTGCAAGCGAAAAGCGAAGGGCAATTCCCTCTACGGCATGGATCGCCTGCATGTTTTTCTTGCCAAAGTACTGTGCACACAAAAGGGATGCTCCAGTGCCCAGTCCATAATATACCATAAACAGAATGTTAGAATAATTTGCTGCCAGTGATACTGCCGAGATCGCAGACTGTCCTACATAATTCAGCATGATCACATCCGATGA
Source organism: Blautia sp. CAG:237 (assembly GCF_000436615.1). Lineage (NCBI taxonomy): Bacteria > Bacillati > Bacillota > Clostridia > Lachnospirales > Lachnospiraceae > Blautia > Blautia sp. CAG:237. Next base: position 38,891 of record NZ_FR886761.1, on the reverse strand, counting down.
GTTTACTGCCGCACTGAGCAGGTTCTGAATGATGATCGGAATCGCAAGCTTGAACATCTGCCGGTAAAAATCGTCTTTTTTGACTGTTTTTACCATGGCAGCATTGGTGTTTCTACTTTTTTGTCGCGGAGCATCAGGTCTCTTACGGCGTCGGCTGCTGGTTTGTCTTCAAACAGGACTTTGTTGACTTCCATGATGATCGGCATCTCTACTTCGTATTTCTCAGCAAGGCTCTTGGCTGCCTTGGCGGAATAAACGCCCTCGACGACCATCTGAACTTCATCCATTGCCTGCTGCATCGTGTATCCCTTACCGATCAGATAGCCGGCCTTGCGGTTACGGCTGTGGACACTCGCGCAGGTTACGATCAGATCTCCGATCCCGGAAAGCCCTCCAAAAGTCTCCACTCTGGCGCCCATCTTCGTTCCAAGGCGTGCGATCTCCGCAATCCCTCGTGTGATCAGAGCCGCCTTGGTGTTGTCTCCATATCCAAGTCCGTCTGCGGTTCCTGCCGCAAGTGCGATTACATTCTTGAGTGAGCCTCCAAGTTCTACGCCGAGCGTATCCGGTGTCGTATAAACGCGGAATACAGGACTTGTAAAAATCCCCTGGAGATACTCTGCTGTCTCTCTCTTCGGTCCGCTGATCACGCAGGTCGTCGGAAGCCCTCTTCCCACTTCCTCTGCGTGGCTCGGTCCGGAAAGCACGTAGACGCCTGCTGCCGGGATCTCTTCGCTGATGATGTCTGTCATGGTCATCAGGGTCTTTTCTTCGATTCCCTTGGCAACATTGACAATGATCTGTCCTTCCTTTACATCAGCTGCCATCAATTTCGATGTACTTCTGATATATGGGGACGGCACAGCCAGAACGATCACTTCTGCGGTTTCCACGCAACTTTTCACATCTGCAGTAAGATCGATATTCTCCGGGATATGTACCCCCGGCAGTTTGGAAGTAAGTTCTCTCGTTTCTTTGAGAGCATCTACTTCTTCCTGAAATCTGGACCAGAGACGAACCTCATGTCCATTATTGCTCAGAAGGACCGAAAGTGCAGTTCCCCAGCTTCCTGCTCCCAATACACTGATTTTTGCCATTATGCTACCTTTTAACCTTTCTTTGATTTTCCGACAAGTACTTTGTTTTCTTCTCCGCGTACCAGCCTCACGATATTGGCTCTGTGTCTCCAGAACGCAAGGCAGGTCAGAAACACCATCACCCCGTACATCTCCAGGGTGTGTGGTCTGTCCATCCCGTAAGCACCATGCTCGCCGCGCACGATCAGTGCGATCAGTGCAACCATATAGCAGCTTAATGAGCACAGTGAAACATAATGTGTCAGGAAAAAGATCACAAAGAACACGATCGCACAGAGGACAAAAATTCTCCAGTCAAAAGCGATCAGAAATCCAACAGATGCCGCGATTCCCTTTCCGCCGCGGAATCCAAGGTTGATAGGAAAGTTATGACCAAGGACACAGCCTGCTGCCGCATAGATTGCAAGCAGAGGCATGACACCAGCGGCAGAGTTACGGAAGATCAATCGCACGACCACGATCGCCAGCACACATTTGAGGCAGTCGCCAAGAAGCGTCATCGCGCCGGCTTTTTTGCCAAACGTGCGCAGGGCATTGGTGGTTCCTGCATTGCCACTTCCATGTTCACGGATATCTGTCTTATGCATCTTTCCAATAATATAAGAAGTCTGGAACAGTCCAAAAACATAACCTACCAGAAGGCATATCAAACGTTCAGTCATTTCATTCAACTCTTTTCCCCGCGTTCACGGATAATAAATTTCAGCGGTGTGCCGCGGAAACCGAATGCATCCCTTACCTTGTTCTCGATGTAACGGGTGTAGGAGAAATGCATCAGTTCTTTGTCATTTACAAAGATCACGAATGTCGGCGGGCGCACTCCAACCTGAGTCATATAGAAGATCTTGAGACGCTTGCCACGGTCAGACGGCGGCTGCTGCATGGCAACGGCTTCTGCGAGGATCTCATTAAGAACACCGGTCTGGATACGGAGTGTCTGGTTCTCGATAACTGCATCAATGGTCTCAAAAAGCTTCGGCAGACGCTGGCCTGTCTTGGCAGAGATAAAAACAAGTTCTGCATACGGCATATACGCCAGCACTTCTCTGATGCGGTTTGTGTGTTTGTAGATGGTCTTGTCGTCCTTCTCAACGGCATCCCATTTATTGACCGCGATGATAACGCCCTTGCCGCGCTCATGTGCGATTCCGGCGATCTTAGCATCCTGCTCAGTGACACCCTCTGTCGCATCGATCACGATCACGACAACATGTGCACGCTCTACTGCTGTCACAGTACGGATCACGCTGTAACGCTCGATCTCTTCTTTGATCTTGCCTTTGCGGCGGAGTCCTGCGGTGTCGATAAAGATGTATTCTTTGCCCTGCCATTTGACTTTGGCATCGACGGCATCTCTTGTAGTTCCTGCAATATCGGATACGATCACACGGTCCTCACCAAGCAGACGGTTGATCAAGGAAGACTTACCTACGTTCGGTTTACCTACAACAGCGATCTTCGGAATGTCGTCGTCCTCTTCTGTGTCAAGTCCTTCCGGGAATTCCTTGACGATCTCATCCAGCATATCGCCAAGTCCGGTACGGTTGGCTGCGGAGATCGGTATCGGTTCTCCGATACCAAGGTTATAAAATTCATAAACGTCCATCATATATTTCTGAACGCTGTCTACCTTGTTTACAACAAGAATGACCGGTTTCTGGCTGCGGCGCAGCATATCTGCAACCTTCGCATCAGAATCCACAAGTCCCTGCTGTACATCTGTGATAAATACGATAACATCGGCAGTGTCGATCGCAATCTGTGCCTGCTCTCTCATCTGAGAAAGAATGATGTCACCGCTGTCCGGCTCAATTCCGCCAGTATCGATCATGGTAAAGGATTTGTCCAGCCATGTCACATCAGCATAAATTCTGTCACGGGTCACACCCGGTGTATCTTTTACAATAGATATCATTTCGCCTGCCAGGGCGTTAAACAACGTGGATTTGCCGACATTAGGCCTGCCCACTATTGCTACTACTGGTTTGCTCATACATTTGTCTCCTTGTCTGTTTTTTATTCTGAACGGGATCCAGTACAGAAGATACCAGATCTTCCCCGTCTTCCTCTACGATTACGATTTCTCTTCCAATTGCCTTTGAAACATCATCCACGGTCAGATCATCCAGAAAAACATTCTCACCGCTTCTGAGCATATTGCACGGGATCAGAACTCTCTCACCCAGCTTGCGGTTCGAAAGCTGTTCTTTCAGGTCGGTGCCTGTGATAAGCCCGGAAACTGTGATCTTTTCGCCGAAGAAATTGTTCCTGATCGTGATCACTTCATATTCAAGATTCGGATATTTCGTGGAAATCTTTTCGAGACATTTCTCGATATAAGGTGCTGCCAGCTTGCCGGTCGCAACGGTAATGGATCTTGGTTTCTCATCTCCCGTACGTTTCTCAACAGCTAGTCTAACCTCTGTATCCAGAAGTCTCAGCATTCCCACTCCGTTCTCAAGCTGAAGATAACCATCATACCGCTCTTCCTCCGGAAGTTCCAGTCCTGCGAGAATATACCACTCATCAGAAGCGTGGATGAAATGGATTCCATGTTCCTTGTACATCTTGCGCTGCCAGCGATGGATCTGTTCGAGAACCTTGATCGCATCCTCACGTTCAAAACTTTCCAGCGGGTAAAGTCCGTCACGGAATTTCGTCAGGCCTACTGGGACCACTGATACACTCTGAAGGACCGGCGCATATGCAGAAAGTTTCTCCAGGCTGTACTCCAGTTCCTCACCATCGTTGACTCCCTTGCACAGAACGATCTGTCCGTTCATGGTGATCCCCGCCTCGTAAAGCTGGTCCACTTTCTTGAGGGCATCCCCCGCGAAACGATTGTGGAGCATCTTGCAGCGAAGCTTCGGATTCATTGCCTGGAAAGAAACATTGATCGGAGACAGGTGATATTTGATCACCCTCTGAATATCCTCCTGGCTCATATTCGTCAATGTCACATAGTTTCCCTGCAGGAAGGAAAGCCTGGAATCATCATCCTTAAAATAGAGAGTCTCCCTCATTCCCGGCGGCATCTGGTCGATAAAGCAGAACATGCAATGGTTGCTACAGGAACGGTAATCATCCATCAGGCCATTCTCAAACTCTATTCCCAGATCCTCATCATAATCCTTCTCCACTTCCAGCTCCCAGATCTCTCCGTTGGCTTTCTCTATAAGAAGTTCTATATATTCATCGTTCATCAGATAACGGTAATCAAAAACATCCTCCACCGCCTGATGATTGATCTCTGCCAGCACATCTCCCGGCTCCAGCTCCAGCTCCTCGCCGATGCTTCCAGGAAGAACTTTGGAAATCTTATGTTTCTTTTTTTTCATGGTGTTCCTTTCTTTTTGTCATTCGGATATGCCTTCGTCCATATCCGGATCATTACTATGATAACAATTCTCCGGGTAAAAATCAATAAATTCCTTGACGGGATTTAGGTCAAATGTTATAAATGTAGTAGGACTCAGTTTGAAAAACTATACCTAGGAGGAATATTATGCCAAATATAGAGTTACTTGAAAAAGCGACCCCGGTTGCTCCCATCCGTATTGCAGCACTTGCCGGATGTCAGGATCTTGCAAAAGAGGTTGACAAGAAACTTGTAAAATTCCGTAAAGAACTTGTAGCAAAGAAGAAACCGAGCACTGTACCACAGGGATACAGCCTTCCTTCTTTCCTTGTCGAGTGCGAATGCGTCCGCTTCGGTACCGGCGAGGGCAAGGGTTACATCAAAGAATCTGTACGTGGTGCCGATCTCTTTATCATGGTAGATATCACCAACTACACAGAAACTTACACCGTATGCGGTCATGAGAACCACATGTCACCGGACAACCATTATCAGGATCTCAAGAGGATCATTTCCGCAGCTACCGGTAAAGCTCATCGTATCAACGTCATCATGCCGTTCCTTTACGAAGGACGTCAGCACCGCCGTACCAAGAGAGAATCTCTTGACTGTGCACTGATGCTCAAGGAATTAAGTGATATGGGCGTTTCCAACTTTATCACTTTTGATGCGCATGACCCACGTGTACAGAACTCCATCCCGCTCAACGGATTTGATAACTTCTTCCCGACCTACCAGTTCCTCAAAGCACTGGTTAAAGAAGTCAAGGACTTCAAGCTTGACAACGATCATCTGATGATCATCAGCCCAGATGAGGGTGCGATGTCACGAGCAGTATATTTCTCTAACATTCTCGGTGTTGATATGGGTATGTTCTACAAACGTCGTGATTATTCTACCGTTGTCAACGGCAAGAACCCGATCGTTGCCCATGAGTTCCTCGGAGATTCCGTAGAGGGCAAGGATGTTGTCATCATCGACGATATGATCTCTTCCGGAGAGAGTATGCTCGATGTTGCCAAGCAGATCAAGGAACGTAAAGCAAAGCGTGTCTTCATCTGTACTACTTACGGTCTGTTCACAGACGGTCTCAAGAAATTCGATGAATACTATGAGAAAGGCTGGATCGACAAGGTTATCACCACCAACCTGAACTACCGTGATCCTGAACTGCTCACAAGACCATATTACGTCGAAGCAAACATGAGCAAATACCTTGCAAGTATCATGGACATCATCAACCATGACTTATCTGTAGAGAAAGTTCGTTCCAGCAACGAAAAGATCATGGAGCTGATGGAAAAAGTAAGCAAACGCTGATTTTTTTCTTACATGTATATTTACGGGCTGTATACAGTTTTTGTACTGTATGCAGCCCGTTTTTTATTGCCTGTGCAGTTGTTAGTTGTATCTTATCAGCGGATCCCCAGAAATGCCCCCAGATTTCCTCTCCTGCCATGGGAAGCCCTGTGCGAAAAAAGGAATTCCGGATTGCAGCAGGTGCACAGATTTGGCATGGAAATATGCTCTTCTTTCAAGCCTGCCCCCAGCATGATCTGGTGATTTGCCTCCCAGAGATCCAGCTGGTATTTGCCATCCGGCTTACCATAAAACAGAGCATCCCACTTGTCTTGTGGGAAAGCAGCGCGGAACTGTTCGATCACATCTTCACTCACTTCATAACAGTCCTGGCAGATGGATGGACCGACTGCGCCGTAGATCTCCGACGGGTCAGAGCCGAATTCTTCCTGCATCCTTCGAACTGTGACCTCCCCGATCTTTGCCACCGTTCCTCTCCATCCGGAATGAGAAAGTCCGATCGCTCGGTGCACCGGATCGATAAAGTACAGAGGCACACAATCCGCGTAAAATGTCGCAAGGACCAGCCCCGGTACATTGGTGATCATCCCATCCACGTCTGTGTACGGTCTTGGTTTCGTGATGCCGTTTCCGCGGTCTTCTTCTGTGACAAGGCGCACATTTGCTGTATGTGTCTGGTCAGAAGTCACGATATCTTCCATTTTGAAACCGACTGCATCTGCCAGTCTGCGATAATTTTCTCTTACCGCCTCGTCTTTGTCACCTCTTGTAAAACTTAAGTTCATAGAAGAATAGATTCCCTCACTGACACCGCCAAGTCTGGTGCTGAATGCATGCACAAATCCCGGCAGTCTGTCAAATTCCGGATAGGTAAGATACGTTACACCTTCTCTTGTATTCACATGCATCCTGGGTTCGTTTTCCTGATGCCATTTTATCTTTATCATCGTGTACTCTCCTCTCTGCATTTTATCCGCAGTAATCAAATGCATTTCTGATCCACTGGATCTCATCTCCGTCAATTGCCACCACATCAAATCTGCATGGAGGCTCCCCATATCCATAACGGAGCAGATAAAACTGTGCCGCCCTGCTGATCCGACGCTGTTTCTTAAAGTCTACGGCTGCTGCCGCTTCTCCGGAAGTTGTTGTCGCCCGGTATTTCACTTCTACAAAAACAAGATATTTTCCGTCTTTCGCAACCAGGTCAATCTCGCCTCCCCGGCAGAAAAAATTGTGTTCAAGGATCTTAAGCCCTTGTTTTTCCAGAAAGGCAGCCGCCTGTTCTTCACGACGACTTCCTACTTTACGTTTGTTGATACGCGCCCGCTCTTTTCTTTTTTATGTGTCGGTATCTTTGGTATTTATAAAATTTTATACGAAGTGTGTGATAAAACTTGCTCTGTGTATCGGGGACGGACCATATTTCTTGAGGGCTTCAATGTGCTCCGATGAGCCATAGCCCTTATTGGAAGCAAATCCGTATCCCGGCAGAGTCTTGTCATACTCAACCATCATTCTGTCCCTTGTGACCTTGGCAACAATGCTGGCCGCTGCAATGGATGCGCTCTTGGCATCTCCCTTGATGATCGGAACCTGCGGGATCGTCACCTGCGGAATCGTCACTGCATCGTTGAGAAGAAGCTGCGGAGTGACTTTAAGCTTACTGATTGCCTCCCGCATTGCCTCATACGTCGCCTGGAGAATGTTGATCTCATCGATCCTCTGTGGACTTGCCATGCCGATGCCTACCGCGACAGCTTTCTCCATGATGACATCATAGAGTTCTTCTCTCTTGTGTGCTGTCAGTTTCTTGGAATCGTTCAGATAAAGGATATCATGATCCTTCGGCAGAATCACTGCGCAGGCAACCACCGGTCCTGCAAGCGGTCCCCTTCCAACCTCATCAATACCACAGAGATATCCCAGATGTTCGTATTCATGCTCATACTGCATCATCTGCTCCATGCGGAGTTTTTCCTTCTCAAGATTCTCCAATTTCTTCTGATACTGAGAAACGATCTTCTGTACGCCGCTTCTCTGGTCCTCCGCGTAACCTGCACACAGATCTGCCCACTGACCTTCACTGGCTGCGGCAAATTCTTCTTTGATCTCGCCTATCTTTTTCATTTAATTATTCTCCTGCTGTCCTGCCCATTCCAGGGTAATGCGTCCGATCTTGCCTCCGCGGAAATCGTCGAAGATCAGCCCGGAAGTCTTCACATAGTCCAGTTCTTCTCCACGTTTCAGGCAACCCCTCGCTCTGGCGATCGCCTCAAGTGTCTCAAGTGGAGTTCCCTCCTCAGAAATCCCATAACGTTTCTCAAGGGCTCCCGGATAATCCTTTTTCAGTTTCTCGAGAAGCCAGAGAGCCAGTTCCTCGATGTTCAGGATATCATCCTTGATAGAGCCGACACAGGCAAGGCGGATTCCTACAAGCTGGTCTTCAAATTTCGGCCAGAGAATTCCCGGGGTGTCCAGAAGTTCTACGTTCTTATTCAGGCGAATCCACTGTTTGCCCTTGGTCACACCCGGTTTGTTTCCGGTCTTGGCACAGGCTTTTCCGGCAAAGGTGTTGATAAATGTGGATTTACCAACATTCGGGATTCCGGCTACCATCGCACGGATCGGACGGTTCTTGATCCCTCTTCTGCGATCACGCTCGATCTTTTCTTTGCAGGCCTCCTGGATCACGTTCTGGATCATTTTCATTCCCGAACCGCTGCGTGAATCGACTTTGACTACATAAAAGCCCTTGCTCTGAAAGTATTCCTTCCATGCTTCATTCTGTCTCTCGTCTGCAAGATCAGCCTTGTTCAGAAGGATCAGACGGGATTTGTTCTGTCCAAGCTGGTCGATATCCGGGTTCCTGCTGGAAAGCGGCACTCTGGCGTCTACCAGCTCTATGATCAGATCGATCAGTTTCAAATCTTCCTGCATCTGTCTTTTTGCCTTGGTCATATGACCAGGATACCATTGTATATTCATATCTGTCTTAACCTTTCATAAAACCAAACTTCTTCATCGGCGAGCAGGTAAACCACAGCTTACCGACAATGTATCGTTTCTTCACATTTCCAATATCTGCATATCGGCTGTCCTCACTGTTGTTCCGTTTGTCTCCCAGGACGAAATACTCCCCGGATTCCAGCGTTACTGTAGTGGAAGCCAGCCCCGGATTCGTGATCTCAGGAAACTGGTTTGCCTCTTCGTATTCTTTGCCGTCGATCAGGATCTTGCCATTCGAGATCTGGATCCGTTCCCCCGGAAGCCCGATCACTCTCCGGATATGCAGAGCCGCATCATCACTGGCACTCGTCCGAAAAACGATCAGATCGCCTCTCTGCGGCGAAGAAAACTTATATACTGCTTTATTTACAAAAAAACGGTCGCCGACGGAGATCGTCGGTTCCATAGAATTCTCCTGCATTGTCACAGTCTGAAACATCATCAATGCCACAACTGCTGCAAACACAAGTGTCACGGTGATCTGAAAGGCCCATTTCAGGATTTCCCGGGTCTTGCGGTCCTCCAGTTTCGCCCTCAGTTCCAGGACTTTGGGATGTTCTTTCCAGTTTTTTATATCCATAACTGTTCTCTCCATAATGGAAAAGAGGGACAATAGCTGTTCGTTATTGTCCCTGCTTTTAAAACTTTTGAAATTTTCAGATAAAATACATTATCTAACGCGTTCTTTAACCTTTGCAGCTTTACCTACACGATCTCTCAGGTAGTTCAGCTTAGCACGGCGAACTTTACCCTGACGGATAACTTCTACTTTAACAACGTGTGGGGAGTGAAGCGGCCATGTCTTCTCAACACCAACACCGTTGGAGCTCTTTCTTACTGTGAAAGTTTCTCTTGTGCTTCCGCCCTGTCTCTTAAGAACAGTTCCCTCAAAGATCTGGATTCTCTCACGGTTTCCCTCTTTGATCATAGCGTGTACTCTTACTGTGTCACCAACGCGGAACTGCGGTACTTCTGCTTTTAACTGAGCAGACTCAATGTTTTTGATAATGTCGTTCATTTTATTCTCTCCTATTCTTATCTGGATGTTCTTAATACATAATCTTGTAACAGAGGACCATCGTTTTTACAACATGTACGATTATACTATAAAAGATTCTTAATTGCAAGAAGTTTTTTATTTAATTCGCAGATGTATTGTCGGAAGAGGAAGCAGTATCTGAAGAACTGCTCATGATCTGGTTCAGTTCATCGATCATCTCCTCATCCTTCAGGCGGAACTTGATCTCCACTCGTCTGGATGCATCCTTATCGACATTTCCATCTGCGTCAAGGACAGGATTCGCCATGGAATGCCCGTTTACTGTCAGATAATTCTGAAGGTTCGCTGACTGTGTGGAATCCAGGAAATTCCCCTGAATATCAAGAAGATACTGAGCCACCGCCAGAGATCTCTGCTGGGAGAGCTGGAGGTTATAGCTGTAATCTCCGTCTGTATCGGTATAACCGTCAATGATGATCTCTGCAAGATACTTCATATAATCATCCTGCAGAAGAACTTTACAGTAGATCGGAAGGATCTGCTCCAGTGCCTGCTTACCGGCATCGGTCAGTTCTGCTTGGTCATAGTCGAACATGACACTTGCTTCCAGCGTCAGCGCACCGGTCTGTGCATCGATATCTACATTGATATTATTTTTGGAAAATTCATTCTTCAGTGCCTCGATAACCTCTGCCTTGACACCGATGATCTGGTCGATCTGTTCCTGCTGGCTCTTAAGCTGTGCAGTTTTGGTATCAAGAGCGGACTGCTGGTTCTTGAGTGTTGCTTCCTGTTCTTTGAGCTTGGCCGCCAGTGCAGTCAGCTGTTGCTGCTGCTCATCCAGTTTTTCCTGCTGTGTCTTGAGCTGTTCATCCTGGCTCTTGAGCTGTTCGTCCTGATTCTGGATCGTTCCTTCCTTCTCATCGAGGGCAGTCTGCTTGTCCAGAAGCTGCTGTGTGTATTCTTCCTGAAGAGCGATTTTGTCATCTCTCTCCTGGATACTCTCGTTGTAGCTTTTTTGGGCTTGAAAAAGGGTCACACACATGATCAGCACAAAAAGCAGAAGGACACCTGCCATCATATCAGAATAAGAACGCCAGACATTGAAGCCGTTGTTTTCTGATTTTTTCTTTCTGCGCATCTGATTCTCCTATTCTATCTGAATATACCAAATTTGCCTTTCTGTGCTCCCTTGGTCAATTCGCGTAAATTGCGGTTCAGTTCTTCAAGAAGTGCCTGCTGCTGATCTCCCTGCTGCTCCAGAAGTTCTTCTAATTTGTCGAAAGACTGCTTCTGTGTCATCTGTCCGGCAGTCAGTGTCACATTCTTGCTGCTTCCTGCCGCGGAAATATCCGCAAGAAGACGGCGTACCTGATCCATGGTCTTGTAAGACAGTTTCTGGTAATTCATAAATTCCTGAAGTCTCGCATCGAACTCTGCAACAACCTGCTGATTTGCCTGTGCAAGTTCTGCATTCCGCTTGCCGGATGCTGTGATCTTATCCATTCCCTGTGCAGCCGCCTCGACATATTTCTGCATAGTCTGGTTACATGCAACCCAGAACTTCGCGGAAGAAGATTCTGCTTCCTTGAGATAATCCGCAAGGTGCTGATAATCTGCCTGCTGTTCCTTCTGGATCGCCTGGTTGTCCTTGAGGATGCGGCCAGCCATATCCAGATAATCCTTCTGAGCGGCGCTGGTATCCTCAAGCATGCTTCTCATCATATGCTCATGCTCCGCATAGGCCTCACTTAACTGACGGCTCATGGACTGATAGAGATTTGTCGTGTAATTCGTATTATCCGTCTGTGCATCCTTAAGCTGTGTAAGTGCTCTGCCAAAATCCTCGAACTGTGTCTTGAAGGAAAGATTCATTTCCTTAAGGAACGTATCCAGGATCTCCTTGATCGCATCTTCCTGGCATCTGGTGACAGAATTGACCAGCACATCGAGAGAATCGTTCATCTTCTGGAAAGTCGGAGTGATGACTTTCTCAAAGCTGTCTGCCATCTGCACAGAGAATTTCTCTGCCATCTGTTCCATGGCTGCTGTCTGGTTCTTCTGGCTTGCAACCAGAATATTCATGGACTCGCTCTCAGCAGTCGGCATGACATATGTATGGAAACGATCCAGAAAGCTCTGGAGATTGGATGTCAGAGAAGAATATTCTGATTTCATGCCACAGCTGTAAACGATGGACATCGCAATACCATAAATAGAAGTCAGGAACGCAACCTTGATACCATCTACCAGAGACGCAACGGAAGTTGTCATCGCCTCATAGTTGCTTGGTTCAAAGTTCTTAAGTCCCCATACAAGACCTACGAAAGTACCAAGGATACCAAGGCTGGTAAAGATATCCGGCACCATTTCCAGAAGCCTCTTGTGAATGTGTTCATCCACGTCTTCTTCATTCAGATATTCCTCAATATCACCAATTCCCTCCTGACTCTGAGAGATCGTATCGGTGAATGCCTGCATCTTGTCATCCAGATAGCGGTGATGAAAAATGCCGTTCAGGGAAGAAAGCTTGCTTGTATCGATCTTGCCTGGTGACTGAAAAATATCCTTAAGCTCATCTGCCGCATCACGGAATGCTCTGGAAAGGTCATTCATGCGGAACATTCCGCCGAACATTCCCACCGCATAAGCGATCACCATAATTCCCAGAAAGCAGAAGTTGTAAACCAGTATGCTGGCAGCTCCGCGGCCAACATAAAGTGTCATTCCGACAGCCGCGATCACAACTGCCAGAAAAAGTATTATATTTAACGCTTTTTTTCTCATAGCTTACCTCCTATTTCTGTTTCTTATCATATCATACCACTTTTTTGTGAACAAGTTGTTTTCTCCACTTTACCAAAAGTCTCACACTTTAGACACATTTTCCCCGGATAACACAAAAACAGCCCGGAAGCTCTGTCAAAAAGTTTCCAGGCTGTCTTATTTCGTTTTATTTATGCATATACTTTGTCATCTTCCAGAAGAACGGCCTTGCCATCTGTGACCTCAACTACATTGACACTGCAGTTTGGAGGAACAAAACCATGCCAGAAATCCTTCGGATCATTATATACATTATGAAGAAGTGCTCTTACCGCACATCCATGAGATGCGATCAGGATCGTCTTATCCTGAAGAGCGGGATCGTGGATGAGTTCTTCCCAGAAGTCCTTTGTCCGAGTGAGGATATCCTGAATGTTTTCCCCATCCTTCGGACGTTCAAAGTTCCATGGATCTGTAAAAAACTTCTCCATCTGCGGATCCAGATATTCACGCGCATCGTTCATGCACACGACACCTTCCAGGACACCGAAGTTGATCTCCTGGATCCTTGCATCCTCGATCACCGAAACCTTTCCCGACTGTTTCTCAAGGATCAGCTCGGCTGTCTTTCTGGCTCTTATGAGCGGGCTGGTGATACAGAGGTCAAAAGAAACATCTTTTAATGCTTCCCCTGTCTTTTCGGCAAGAAGGATTCCATTTTCGGCAAGCGGGATATCTGCTACTCCCTGTACCTTATGAAGTTTGTTCCACACAGTTTCCCCGTGCCGTACAACATAAAGTTTCATCAGCTTCTCAGCTCGATTCCAAGGTCTGTCAGACCATTCAGGATCTTCTTCATTGCTGCTGTGATCTCAGCTTCTTCAAGAGTCTTTTCATGATCACGGAATACCACGGAATAAGCCATGGACTTGTATCCAGGTTTGATCTGTGCACCCTCGTAGATATCGAAGAGCTGGTAGGATTCAAGGATCTTGCCGCCTCTCTGCTCAAGGACATCCTCGATCTGTCCTGCAAGGACATGTTTCGGAACAACCATACTTAAGTCACGGGTAACTGCCGGATATTTGGCGATTCCTGTAAATTTGTGGTTGAATCCGCAGAATTCAAGGATATTCTGGATATCGATGACTGCGATGTAAGTTCTCTCACCGATTCCATAGTTATCTGCAACGATCGGATGAACTTCTCCGAGGTAACCGACTACTTTGCCTTCGTAGCTGATGTTTGCCTGTCTGCCCGGATGCAGATAAGTCTTGTTGCTGTCCGGTGTGTAGTGGACTTTTTTCTTCATTCCGGATTTTTCGAAGAATTCTTCTACAACGCCCTTCATATCAAAGAAGTCTCCTGCGCCGTACATTCCAAGAGTGAAGTGTGTTCTCTCATCCGGAAGTTCTGTCAGCGGCAGTGCTTTTGGCAGATATACTTTGCCGATCTCATACAGACGAACGCCTTTGTTTCTTCTGTTGTAGTTTGTTGCCAGAGAAGAAAGCATGCCATGCAGAGTTGTTGTACGCATGATGCTGTAGTCCTCTCCAAGCGGGTTGCTGATTGTGATCGCTTTGCGAAGGTCGCTATCCTCCGGAATGCGAAGTTTGTCGAATACTTTCGGGCTTTCGAAGGAGTAGGTCATTCCCTCTGAAAATCCGCAGTACTCAGCGATATCTCTTGCCACGTTCTCGATGCGGAGTTTGAATGGAAGTCTTCCTGTGGTAGCTTCTCCTGTCGGAAGTGTGGTCGGAATCTTGTCATATCCGAAGAATCTTGCAACTTCCTCTGCCACGTCTGCCATGCAGTGGATATCCTGACGGAATGTCGGAGCTACGATCTCATTTGTCTCCGGGTCCAGAGTCAGTTCTACTTTTGCAAGGTATGCAAGCATTTCTTCTTTTGTAAGGTCTGTTCCGAGAAGTGCGTTGATGCGCTCCGGCTCAAACGGTACTCTGGAAGGTTCTCTTGTCTCGTTACAGATATCTACGATTCCGCCTACGACTTCACCTGCTCCCAGTTCTTCCATAAGCTGGCATGCACGGTCGATTGCTGCTTTGGCATTGTTCGGGTCAAGACCTTTTTCGAATTTACCGGATGCATCGGTACGAAGTCCGATCCTCTTGGAAGAAAGACGGATGTTTGTTCCGTTGAAGCATGCTGCCTCAAAAAGTACCGTGTGTACATTGTCTGTGATCATGGAGTTTTCTCCACCCATGATTCCGGCGATGCCGACTGCTTTCTTGCCGTCGCAGATCATCAGAACCTGGTCGTCCATCTCACGTTCCTGACCATCCAGAGTTACAAATTTCTCGCCTGCCTTTGCACGGCGTACAATGATCTCTCTGCCTTCGATGGTATCCAGATCGTATGCATGCATCGGCTGGCCATATTCTTCCATAACATAGTTTGTGATATCAACGAGGTTGTTGATCGGGCGGATTCCGTTGGAAGCCAGACATCTCTGCATCCATTTCGGGGATGGTCCGATCTTGACGTTTTTGACAACTCTTGCTGTATATCTCGGGCAAAGTTCCGGATCTTCTACGGTAACTTTGACATAGTCAGATGCTTTTTCGTCGTTTCCTGTTTCTTTTACTACAGGAGGAACGAATTTTTTGTCAAAAGTGGCTGCTGCTTCTCTTGCGATTCCAAGTACACCGTAGCAGTCTACACGGTTGGATGTGATCTCGTATTCAATAACAACATCATCAAGACCGAGTGCTTTGATCGCGCTCTCGCCTACAACTGCATCTTCCGGGAAAATGTAGATGCCGTATTCCGGAGCTTCCGGATACATTTCTCTTGTGCTTCCAAGTTCTTCGATGGAGCACATCATACCGCAGGATTCTACGCCTCTGAGTTTACCTTTTTTGATCTTGATGCCGCCAGGAGTCATTTTGCCGTCATGACCGCCTGCAACACGTCCGCCGTCCAGAACGACCGGTACTTTGTCTCCTTCTTTGACATTCGGGGCACCTGTTACGATCTGAATGGTCTCTGTTCCGATGTTTACCTGGCAGATGATGAGTTTGTCTGCATCAGGGTGTCTTTCTATTTTGTCAATCTGTCCGATCACGATCTTGTCGAGATCTGCATCCAGTTTTTCGAAGCCTTCCACTTTTGTTCCTGACAGTGTCATGGCATCTGTGTATTCCTGGGCTGTTACATCCAGATCCGGCACATACATTTTAATCCAGGACATTGATGTATTCATGTTTTATATCCACCTTTCGAATTTTTCATAATAGACTATGCAAGAATTGAACTAGTGTACTTCGCTCAACGATGCCACCGCATCGCCTCGTTCAGTCGCCTTGTCGATGAAAAAACATTCTGCGTTATTTAACTGAAAGTCAATGAGACAGCACACTAGAATTGTTTAAGGAAACGTACATCGTTCTCATACAGAAGTCTCATATCGTCGATCTCATATTTGAGAAGTGCGATACGCTCAAGACCTACACCAAATGCGAATCCTGTATATTCATTCGGGTCGATGCCGCACATTCTCAGTACGTTTGGATGAACAGTACCGCAGCCGAGGATCTCGATCCAGCCGGAACCCTTGCAGAAACGGCATCCTTTGCCGCCGCACTTGAAGCAGGAAACGTCTACCTCTGCGCTTGGCTCTGTGAATGGGAAGTGATGTGGTCTGAATTTTGTCTTTGTCTCTGGTCCGAACAATTCCTGTGCAAACTCCTGAAGAGTTCCCTTAAGGTCTGCAAATGTGATGTTCTTGTCGATGACCAGACCTTCGATCTGATGGAAAGACGGGGAATGTGTTGCATCTACTTCGTCAGAACGGAATACACGTCCCGGTGCGATCATACGGATCGGAAGTTTGCCTTTTTCCATGGTACGTGCCTGTACCGGGGAAGTCTGGGAACGAAGAAGGATAGAATCATTGATAAAGAAAGTATCCTGCTCGTCTCTTGCCGGATGGTCTTCCGGAATGTTCAGTTTGGTGAAGTTGTAGTCTGCATATTCTACTTCCGGACCTTCGACTACTTCGTAGCCCATTCCGATAAAGATACGCTCTACTTCTTCCAGTGCGATGCTGTTCGGATGACGATGTCCGATCATTGCCTTTTTTGCAGGAAGTGTAACGTCGATCACTTCTGCTTTCATTTTTTCTTCGCGAAGTGCTTCTTCCAGTTTCTTTCTGGTTGCTTCCAGATGTTCCTCGATCCTGGTTCTTGTCTCGTTAACCATCTGTCCTACTTTCGGACGGTCTTCCGGAGCAACATCTTTCATACTTTTTAAGATTGCTGTCAGCTCACCTTTTTTGCCAAGGTAAGCAACTTTTACTTCATTCAGTTTATCCGGACCGTCTGATTCTTCGATCCGTTTTCTGGCTGCTTCTGCCAGTTCCTGAAGTCTTTCCTTCATATCCATGGTTTTGTATCTCCTTTTTGTTTATTTATTACAGCATCAAAAAAGACCCCGTCCCACATAAAAAGGGACGGAGTCATTATCCGCGGTACCACCCTGTTTCCTGCTAAAGAGCAGGCACTCGAGTCATGCTTAACGCGCATCAACGTCATCTCCTACTGAAATAGTTCAAAGATGAAGCTCCGGCGGGAAAATAAGAAACTGTCTGAACTTAAGGGGGCTTACAGCCGCTGACTCCCTCTCTCTGAAAGGAAACAATTCCCTGAAACGCCTTCAAAGCCTTTGACTTATCTTTTCTTACTATGCCACATAGTGAAAAATCTGTCAAGATTTTTTTTGACCATCTGCCATAAAGTAATCTGTGCCTGACGGAACTGATTCTCAAAATAAGCATTGATCTCTGCACCGTAAAGCAGAAGGTTCATACAGCAGTAGAGCCACAGCATGACCATGATCAGTGCCGACAGACTTCCGTACATGTTGCTGAAATTCGGGAAAAATGTAAAATACAGCGAAAAAAAGTACGAAAACAGCGACCACGCGACAGCTATGATAAAAGCTCCCGGAATCTGGCTCTTGAGCGATGCTTTACGGTTCGGAAGGTAACGGTACAGCACCAGAAATACAAGAAACAATACTACAAATACAAGAAATGTCTTGGCACTCAATATCCTTCCAAGGACTTTCCCCAGAAACGGCATATGAATCACAAGCACCGCATGGATCCGGTTTCCCATGACAAGAAGCAGAAGGCTTATGATAATTGCGATCACAAACAGAAACATATACAGCATAGAATACAGTCTGTTTATCAGCCAGTTTCGGGTCTCTTTGACATGATAGATCACATTCAGTCCCGTAATGAGTGACTGCATACCCTTGCAGGAGGACCACAGAGCAAAAACACCTGAGATCGGCACGACCGCTGCGCTCTTGGTAAATACTTCTGCAATGATCTTGAGTACAAAATCCTGAAGGTTTGTCGGAACAAACCCGATAATAACCTGTCGAAGCATCCGATAGGTCAGCGGGGTATATTGGATCAGTGCGGTAAGAACCAGCACAAAGGGAATAAACGACATGATCAAAAAGTATGCCGCCTGTGCAGCGTAAGCACCGATATGGTCATTTTTGGTCCGGTCCATAAAGCCCAGGATCAACTGTACCGTGCTTTTGGCTTTCTTCTCTTCCATATTTCTTCTCCTGGTATCAGCAAATTTGTCTATTGACCATTGTACCATATCGTGTACAATGTGACAAGTTTGAGTTACTGTTCGCTCCGCACACAGCTACTGAGCAAAAAAACACTTATTTCACACCATAAATGTCTACAAACTCAATCTCCCGAAAAAAATATTCCAGGATCTCCTCATAGCTGTATCCTTCCTTTGCCATCTCATTCGCGGCAGTCTGACTCATTCCTACGCCGTGCCCGTATCCCCCGCCTTTCAGGGTGATTCCATCCGCATCCTGGCTCTGGATCTCGAAGTAGGCACTGGGGAGAAGTTTTCCCCCTTCTGTAACGCTGCCGTCTTTTTCTGTGATCTTGCAGCCCCTGGGAGAAAGAAATTCCCTTATGGAATACTCTCCGTCAACCGTTCCTGTTCCACCCTCTGTCGTTACGGTAAGTTCTGTCACTGCACCGCTCTGGCTTTTCTTCTGAACAGAAACTGCTTTCAGTTTTCCTGCGAGGTTCAGAAGGGAAACGGCCTTCTCTTCTAGAGCAGTCCAGGGGATCTGCACCGTCCATGCACTCCAGGGCTCTTCTGCGTCAAATTCACAGGGAACGCTTTTGAGATAAGATGCAGTTTCGCTAACTCCCCAGATCTCATCCGTGCTCGTCACACCCGCCGAGGTAGAAAAATAATACGCCTCTACAGGCTGTCCATTCTGGGACAGGATCATTCCTTCGGTTTCCCTGACCGCTTTTGTTGTCGATTCCTGTGGTGCAACATTCTGGTAAACCTGATAACTTACGCTGTCATCCACATCTGCACCATATTCATGGAGTCTGCTGCCCTGCATCTGCTTCCAGGCGTAGGTTCTCGCACAGACTGCCTGCGCTTTGAGCGCTTCTTTTTCGTATGTGGATGGCATCTCACTCGGTACAACTGCCTCCAGATATTTTTCCAGCGGAAGAATATTGATCGCCAGAAGTCCCTCTTCACACGGCCGGATCTCAAGTCTGCCGCCATAGGAAGGTGTCCCGCACTGCCTGTGGATCGACGGGATCAGGATTCCTCCTTCCTGCTCCGGGATCGAGATGATCTCATTTCTTCCACGCAGTGCCTCCGCTTCATAGACAGTCTCTTCTCCATTTAAGGAAATTGTCACAGAATCATGATATACAAACTGAAAATCAGAATCTGTAAGTGCTACCCGGATCTCGGGTTCTGTTTTGTTTTCTTTCGTCTGTCCGGCTGCTGCACAGTCATGTACAGACAATTCATTCAGCAGTACCACAAGCAACACTAAATACACATAAAAAAATCTGGCTTTCCTCATAATCCATTATATGAGGAAAGCCAGAAAACATGGCTGTTATTTTCTTACAGAGAATCTGTAAACTGTCTCAGAGTAATATTTCTCTCCTGCTTCCAGAACTGGTGAATGGAAATTCTCTACATTGACTGCATTCGGCTCTACCTGTGTCTCAAGGCAGAATGCCTCACGTTTATTATAAACATGTCCGTTCTTACCGTGCTCATCCTCCACGAAGTTTGCCGCATAGAACTGTACGCATGGGCAATCTGTAAGAACATCCATCTGGATACCGGATTTCTCTGACCACGCAGAAGCGATCTCACGGATGCTCGCCTTGTTGTATCCGTCTGTCACATAGTTATGGTCAAAACCTCCTGTGAATTTGAGCTGTTCAAAATCAGCCTCGATATCTCTGCCGATCTGCTTTGCGGTACGGAAATCCATCGGAGTTCCCTCAACAGATGCATTCTCGCCAAGCGGAATGGAATCCTCACGGACCGGAGTGTATTCCTGCGCATGAATGGTAAGATACTGGTCCATTGCAGTGCCGCTGCCCTCTCCGTTCAGGTTGAAATAGGAGTGGTTCGTCATGTTTGCAACGGTTGTCTTGTCGCTCACACCGGAGTAAACGATGCGGACTGCATTCTCCTCTGTCAGCTCATAAGTAACAGAAACTTCGAATTCTCCCGGATAGCCATTCTCTCCATCAGGACTGATCCTGGAAAAAGTAACTGCATTCTGTCCCTCTACTGCAGATGCATTCCACAGTTTCTTCTCAAATCCGTCCGGGCCGCTGTGGAGATTGTTCTTGCCTTCGTTTGGCGTCAGTTTGATCTCTGTGCCATCCAGCATAAATCTGGAATCTGCGATACGGTTGCCGCTTCTGCCGATGCATGCTCCGAAAAAGCATCCATTTACAAAATAGCTCTCAAGATCATCGTATCCAAGGACTACGTCTGTCAGTCTGCCATCCTTATCCGGCACGCAGACATTCACCAGGATCGCACCATACTGTGAAACTTCTATGTAAGCTCCTGCCGCATTCTCAATGTGATAAATATGTGATTCTTCACCTGAAGGTAAATTTCCAAAAATCCTCTCTGTTACCATGCTGTAATTCCTCCCGATTCATTCTTCAAAAAAAGAGCCATATACAAATGGCTCATTCTTTCTTAATTCCCCCGGAATGCCGTTCCCTTCCATTTGACGCCTAGCTTTCGCCAGGTTGGGTGTCCTCAACTGATGATCTGCCTTCCACGACGAGAGGCCTGACATCACAGCAGCGATGTTGGATTCCCTATTAATAAATGTAGGTTCAAATAAAAAAAGGGGCATCGCACATTCCAGGAATTCTTTTGTTGTATTTTATTGTACTCTATTGTATGTGATTTTTCAACATAAAATGTTGGAAAAATTTATTATTTTGCAACAAAGTTGATGATCTTGTTCGGTACATAGATCTCTTTGATGAGGTTCTTGCCTTCGAGGAAGGAAGCGATCCTCTCATCTGCTTTGGCGATCTCGAATGCCTTCTCTTTCTCACAGCCGTTTGGAAGAACTACAGTTCCTCTTACCTTACCATTTACCTGTACACCGATCTCAACTGTCTTGGCAACAGTCTTGCCTTCATCGTATACCGGCCAGGAAGCAACTGCAAGCAGACCTTCTCCGCCGAGGAACTCCCAGATTTCTTCGCAGAGATGCGGAGCAAACGGGCTTAAGAGCTTGATAAAGATGCCCAGGTCATCTTTGCTGAGGCGTCCTTCTGCTGTGATCTCGTTAAGAAGAGTCATCAGGCTGGCGATCGCTGTGTTGAACTTCAGGTTCTCGATATCGGAAGAAACTTTCTTGATGGTACGGTGGATCTTCATTTCCAGTTCATCGGAAACAGGTTCCTCAGAAATGAGATCTGTCAGACCTGCCACACGGTCAAGGAATTTCTTGCAGCCTTTTACAGAGCTGTCACTCCATGGAGTTGCTGCGCCGTAATCACCCATGAACAGTACATAGGTACGAAGAGTATCTGCACCATATTCTTCTACGATGTCAAGCGGGTCAACAACGTTTCCTTTGGATTTACTCATCTTGTCTCCGTCCGGTCCGAGGATCAGTCCCTGGATGGAACGTTTTGCATATGGTTCCGGTGTGTTGACAACACCCAGGTCATACAGGAAAT
>NZ_FR886761.1:14099-17236 GCF_000436615.1 Blautia sp. CAG:237 | reverse complement strand
AGTAGATCATATGTCTGGTAACGTGTTCCATACCACCATTGTACCAGTCAACCGGCATCCAGTATTTCAGTTTGTCCATATCAGCCAGTGCATGTGTATTGTGCGGATCTGTATATCTCAGGAAATACCAGGAAGATCCTGCCCACTGAGGCATGGTATCTGTCTCACGTTTCGCTGCAGCGCCACATTTCGGGCAGGTGCAGTTTACGAAGGAATCGATCTTGGCAAGTGGTGACTGTCCGTCCTCACCCGGCTCGAAGTCCTTGACATCCGGCAGACGAAGCGGAAGTTCTTCTTCCGGAACAGCTACAACACCGCAGTTCGGGCAATGGATCAGCGGGATCGGCTCACCCCAGTATCTCTGGCGGTTGAATGCCCAGTCTTTCATCTTGTACTGAACGCCTGCTTTACCGATGCCCTTCTTCTCAAGTTCTTCCAGCATACGCTCGATAGAATCTTTCTTCTTGGTGTATCCGTTGAGGAATTCAGAGTTGACCATCTCTCCGTCACCTGTGTAGGCTTCCTTGGTGATGTCTCCACCCTTGATGACTTCGATGATGTCGATGCCGAATTTCTTTGCGAAATCATAGTCACGCTGGTCATGAGCCGGTACTGCCATGATCGCACCTGTACCATAACCCATCATTACATAGTCTGCAATGTAGATCGGGATCTTCTTGCCGTTTACAGGGTTGATTCCCTCAAGTCCCTGGATACGCACACCTGTCTTGTCCTTGACAAGCTGAGTTCTCTCGAACTCTGTCTTCTTGGCACATTCATTACGGTATGCAGTGATCTCGTCCATGTTTGCGACTTTGTCTTTGTATTTGTCGATGATCGGATGCTCCGGTGCGATTACCATGAAAGTAACACCAAACAGAGTATCCGGTCTGGTTGTATAAATCTCAAGCTTCTCGTCGATTCCGTCGATGTCGAAGTCTACAAAAGCACCCTTGGATTTACCGATCCAGTGGATCTGCTGCTGCTTTACATTGTCCGGATAGTCAACGTCCTTGAGGCCTTCCAGGAGTTTGTCTGCGTACTGAGTGATCCTCAGATACCATACGTCCTTGGATTTCTGCACAACTTCGCTGTGGCAGATATCGCATTTGCCGCCCTGGCTGTCCTCATTGGAAAGAACGACCTTGCAGTGCGGGCAGTAGTTTACAAGAGTTCTGTCTCTGAATACGAGACCCTTCTCAAACATTTTGAGGAAGATCCACTGTGTCCATTTGTAGTAATCCTCATCTGTAGTATCGATCACACGGTTCCAGTCAAAGGAAAATCCAACTTTCTTTAACTGGTTGGAGAATTTCTTGATGTTCTCATCTGTGATGATACGTGGGTGTGTTCCTGTCTTGACTGCATAGTTCTCGGTAGGAAGACCGAATGCATCAAATCCGATCGGGAAAAGTACATTGTAGCCTTCCATACGACGTTTTCTGGAAATAACCTCAAGGCTTGAGTATGCTTTGATGTGTCCTACATGCATACCTGCACCACTTGGATATGGAAACTCTACCAGACCATAGAACTTCGGTTTGTCACTGTTGTCCTTGGCTTCGAAGACTTTGCTTTCTTCCCATTTCGCCTGCCACTTGGGCTCAATTTTTTTAAAAAAGTATTTCATCTCTATGGTTCCTCCAACATTCATTGTTGTATCTGAGAATTAATTTTAATTCAAGGAGAGCGTTTTGTCAATGTAACGTTTCGCGATTATCCGCTTATTCTCAACAAAAAGGTGAACTTTATCAAAGTAAAGCATTTCTGTTGACGCACATTTTTCGACATGATATAATTTTTTTTCGTGTTTTTTATTATTTTTATGAGGAGGGAACAATATAATGAAGTCTTTTTATTCCTGGTACAAGAAGCATATCACCCAGGCGATCTTTACCGGACTGGTCCTTGGTATCCTGACCGGACTTTTTCTTGCCGGACGATATACACCGGTTCTGACTGTCACCAGTCTGATCGGAGGCATCTACATGAATGCCCTGAACATGATGATCTTCCCTATGGTCTTCTGTTCGATCGTCATCGGTATCTGCAGCATCGGAAATATCCGCACCACCGGAAAGATCACAGGCTCTGCCATGGTATATTTTCTCAGTACCACCGCACTTGCCAGCCTCGTCGGTCTTATCATCCCGCGTCTGATCCATCTTGGAAGAGGTGTTTCTTTTGAGATGGCAACTGCCGATATCCAGGCAACCGAGATGAGCAGTATCCTGGATACGATCAAAAACCTGATCCCGTCAAACCCTGTCAAGGCTTTTGCCGAGGGAAATATGCTCCAGGTTCTCGTATTCGCAGTGATCATCGGTTTTACCCTGATCTCCATCGGAGAAAAAGGCAAACCATTCCTTGATTTTATTGATTCACTGAATGAGATCTGTCTGAAGATCATCGGCACGATCATGTACTTTACCCCGATCGGTGTCTTCTGTACGATCGTACCGGTCGTTGAGGCAAACGGAACAGAGACCATCCTTTCACTGGCAACACAGCTCATCATCCTTTATGTGGCATTTTTCGGTTTTGCTTTTCTCGTGTATGGTCTGTCTGTCAAGATCCTTGGCAAAGAAAGCCCGATCCGCTTCTTCAAAGCGATCATGCCTGCTGCACTGAATGCATTCGGAACCTGTTCAAGTTCCGCTACTATCCCGATCAGCAAACAGTGTATGGAGGAAGAGATGGGTGTTTCCAACCAGATCACCAGTATCGCGATCCCGCTTGGTGCCACTGTCAACATGGACGCGGTATCCATCGTAATGTCCTTTATGATCATGTTCTTCGCCAACGCCTGCGGAATCAATGTCAGCGTTTCCTTGATGATCGTGATCCTTCTGGCAAACGTGCTTCTGTCTGTGGGTACTCCTGGTATCCCTGGCGGTGCGATCGCTTCTTTTGCAGCACTGGCAACCATGGCAGGACTTCCGGCAGGTATCCTTGGTGTTTACATCAGTATCAACACTCTGTGTGATATGGGTGCAACCTGCGTCAATGTTATTGGAGACCTTGCCTGTTGCGTTGTACTGAAAAACAAGATCAAGATCAAAGAATGATCCGGTTTTTCTGAATTACATATTTTATGCACAGCAAAAACCGGCTGCTGAATCTATTCAAAACAGATT
>NZ_FR886761.1:0-14071 GCF_000436615.1 Blautia sp. CAG:237 | reverse complement strand
TTCAAAACAGATTCAGCAGCCGGTTTTCTTTATTTCTTAATTCACAGGAGTCTGATCATTTATGCATCTGCGTTGTCTACTTTGCTTGCACGTGCCTCAATCTCCTTAGCCTGGATATCGCTCGGAGCCTGCTCATAGCGTGCAAACTCATAGGAGAAGTCGCCGCTTCCACCAGTCATGGAACGAAGTGTTGTAGAATATCCATAGATTTCAAGCTGTGGTACATCAGCCTCGATGATGGTATTGCCTTCATGATCCGGGTTCATTCCAAGAACACGTCCACGTCTCTTGTTGAGATCGCCCATAACATCACCGGTGTATTTGTCCGGAACAGTGATCTTCATGCTTACGATCGGCTCAAGGAGTACAGGAGATGCATCCATAAAGCCTTTCTTGAACGCCAGGATCGTTGCCATCTTGAATGCCATCTCGGAAGAGTCTACCGGATGATAAGATCCATCGTAAAGTGTAGCCCTAACGCCTACTACCGGATAAGCAGCCAGAGGTCCCTTCTGAACGCTTTCCTGAAGGCCCTTCTCAACTGCCGGGAAGTAGTTCTTCGGAACAGCACCGCCTACGACTACCTGCTCAAATACATAAGGTGTCTCCAGGTCGCCGGATGGCTCGAAGCGCATCTTGACATGTCCGTACTGTCCGTGTCCACCGGACTGTTTCTTATGTTTGCCCTCTACGTCGGAGTTCTTGCGGATGGTCTCGCGGAAAGCTACCTTCGGTTTGGAAAGTTCTACGTCTACTTTGTAGCGTTCTTTGAGCTTGCTTACTACGATATCAAGGTGCTGGTCGCCCATACCATAGAGTAATGTCTGTCTGTTGGCAGAATCATTGACTGCACGGAGGGTCTTGTCCTCACTCATCATCTTGGCGAGAGCCTGTGCGATCTTGTCCTCGTCGCCCTTCTTGACTGCCTTATATCTCTTATAGGTATAAGGAGTGGAAATGAGAGCCTTCGGATAGAGCACCGGAGCTGCCTTTGTTGCAAGGCTGTCGCCGGTCTGTACGCTTGCGAGTTTGGCGATCGCGCCGATATCACCTGCGTGGAGTTCCGGAACTTCGATCGGTTTGGAGCCCTCAAGAACATATAATTTGTTCAGTCGTTCTTCCTCACCCTTCTCTACGTTGAGCAGAGTATCATCGGATTTGATAACACCGGAAACAACTTTGATCAGAGAATATTTGCCGAGGAACGGATCTGCGATGGTCTTCCATACGTATGCAGATTTCGCTTTGGCAAAGTCATAGTTTGCTTCAAAGATCTCATTGGTCTTCTGGGAAATACCGTTGCATGCGCGCTTGTCCGGGCTCGGGAAATATCCACAGATATCATCGAGAAGGTTGGAAACGCCTCGAAGGTTGATCGGTGATCCCATGCATACCGGAACGATGCTTGCGTCCTGTACATTGGTTGCAAGTGCTGCGGAAACTTCTGTTACGGAGAAGGTATCTCCCTCGAAATAACGGTCCATGAACTCTTCACTCGTCTCAGCAACAGATTCCATCAGAGTTTCATGATATTTCTCAAGGTATTCTTCCAGATATTCCGGAACATCGCAAGGCTCCTTGCCTGCTTTGTCGATATATCTTCGGCCTGCCTGCTTCACAACATTGACATAGCCGACGAACTTGCCATCTTCACGGATCGGGAAATGCAGCGGCGCGATCTTCTTGCCATAAAGTTCGGTAAGATCCTCTACTACTTTACGATAGCTGACATCATCCACGTCCATATCTGTTACAAAGATCATACGAGGTAATTTATATTTCTCGCAGAGATTCCATGCTTTCTGTGTACCGACCTGAACTCCGGCCTTACCGGAAACAACGATGATGGCTGCGTCTGCTGCGCTGACCGCTTCCTCTACTTCTCCTACGAAGTCAAAGTAACCAGGAGTATCCAGGATATTGATCTTCACCTTGTCCCACGGAACCGGGATCACAGATGTGGAGATTGAAAAATGTCTCTTGATCTCCTCCTTATCAAAATCGCTGACGGTATTTCCATCTTCTACTCTGCCAAGACGACTTGTCATTCCTGCCAGATAAGCCATTGCCTCTGCTAATGTGGTCTTGCCGGATCCCCCATGACCCAAAAGAACCACATTGCGAATTCGGTCAGTTCTATAAACGTCCATATGTAATACCTCCCTGTTTGTCTGATATGTCCATATTTTACTAAAATTCTTTCAACTTTTCAAGTATTTTATATAATTTTAACAACTTTTTTTGAGCTGTTTTTGCAATTATTCATCGAATTCACCTATTTTGTACCTATGTTTGACATTTTTCCTCGTATCTTTTAAAATAGAACCATAGTTTTGTCTACTAATAGATAAGTAGTAACTGGAAAGGACACAGACATCATGAAAACCATAGGTTTTATCGGGCTCGGCCTGATCGGAGGATCTATTGCCAAAACGATCCGCAAGTTTCACCCGGATTATCACATTCTCGCATATGCGAAACACAAAGAAACTCTGGCTGCCGCACTGAACTGCGGTGCTATTGACGCCACACTGGAAGAACGGGATGACCGTTATGCCATGTGTGATTATATTTTTCTCTGCGCTCCGGTAGAGTATAATATTGAATATCTCAGATATCTCAAGGATGTCATCAAGGAAGGATGTATCATTACAGACGCAGGAAGCGTCAAAGGACCGATCCACAAAGCAGTCGAGGAACTCGGCATGGAATACTGCTTTATCGGTGGACATCCTATGGCTGGTTCTGAGCGTTCCGGATTTGAATATTCATCCGACCATCTGCTTGAGAATGCTTACTATATCCTGACTCCGGGCGGACAGGTTCCTCTTGAAAAAATCACCGAGTTTTCTGAACTGATCGATTCTCTTGGTTCGATCCCGATGGTCCTTACCTGTGAGGAACACGATTTTATCACAGCCGGCGTCAGCCATCTTCCGCATATCATTGCTTCCACTCTGGTAAATCTCGTCAGAGAGCTGGATAACGATGCTGAATACATGAAGACGATCGCAGCAGGCGGTTTCCGCGATATCACACGTATCGCATCCTCCTCCCCTGTCATGTGGGAGCAGATCTGCCTCGAAAACCATGAGAACATCTCTCATGTGCTGGACGAATACATCAAGATGCTGATCCAGGCACGCTGCTCTGTTGACAATCTTGAGGCAGAAACCCTCTATGATATGTTCGCCAACTCCAGAGATTACCGCGACTCCATCGACACCACTTCTTCCGGACTTATCAACAAGACTTATGTCCTGTATATTGATATTGTTGATGAAGCTGGTGGAATTGCCACAATTGCCACAATTCTTGCTATGGAAGGGATCAGTATCAAGAACATCGGCATCATCCACAACCGTGAATTTGAGCAGGGTGTCCTGAAGATCGAATTCTATGAGGAAGATGCGATGAAGCGCGGAACCGCCCTTCTTAAGAAACGTAACTACATCGTATACGAACGGTAGGAGTAGAATAAAATAATGGAAATCAAAAAACAAACCAATTTAAGAGGAACTCTTACAGTTCCGGGCGATAAATCCATCTCACACCGTGCAGTCATGTTTGGCTCACTCGCCAATGGCACCACCAGGATCACGCATTTTCTCGAGGGCGCTGACTGTCTCTCGACGATCTCCTGCTTCCGCAAAATGGGGATCGATATTGACCGGAACGGCGACGAGATCCTTGTACACGGCAAAGGTCTTCACGGACTCAGTGCACCGACAGGTATCCTTGATGTCGGCAACAGCGGAACCACGACCCGTCTGATCTCAGGAATCCTTGCCGGACAGAAATTTACTTCTGAACTTGACGGAGACGATTCGATCCGCACCCGCCCGATGAAGCGTATCATGACTCCTCTTACTTCCATGGGCGCTGATATCACAAGTAAGCTGGACAATGGATGTACACCACTTATCATCCACGGAAAGCCGCTTCACGCCACTCATTACGATTCACCGGTTGCTTCTGCACAGGTCAAATCCTGCGTTCTGCTTGCTGGTATGTATGCGGACGGGATCACCAGCGTAACAGAGCCATTTCTTTCCCGTAACCATACAGAGATCATGCTGAATTATTTCGGTGCTGATATCACCTCCGAGGGAACGACCGTTTCCATCAAGCCGGAACCGGTCCTTGAGGGAAGAGAAGTCCAGGTTCCTGGTGATATCTCTTCTGCCGCTTACTTTATCGCAGCCGGACTTCTGACCCCTGGAAGTGAGATCCTTCTTAAGAATGTAGGGATCAACCCGACCCGTGCCGGAATCCTCAAGGTCTGCATGGATATGGGCGCTGATATCACTCTTCTGAACGAAAGCACTGAGGGAGAGCCGACAGCTGATCTTCTGATCCGCACCAGCTCTCTTAAGGGAACTGTCATCGAGGGCAGCATCATCCCGACCCTGATCGATGAGATCCCGATGATCGCAGTTATAGCTGCTTTTGCCGAGGGAACCACGATCATCCGCGATGCACAGGAACTCAAAGTCAAAGAATCTGACCGTATCGCAGTTATGGTTGACAATCTCACTCGCATGGGTGCTGATATCGAGGGCACAGATGACGGCATGATCATTCACGGCGGCAAACCGCTTCACGGTGCAGTGATCGACTCCCATCTCGACCACCGCATTGCCATGTCTTTTGCTGTGGCAGGAATGATCTGTGATGGCACCGTGGATATCCTGAATGGAGAATGCGTTAATATCTCCTATCCGGAATTCTATCATGATCTTTATAGCTTAGATTCAAGTAGACAAAAATAAATACCTGCACACAATTAAAACAATTCTATAATAAAAACTGCTGTTTCCATGATCTATTTTCATGCAGACAGCAGTTTTTTGTTTCTGTATCTTTCCGTGCATACTCTTTTTTCTCTCAGGGCATTCTAAGTCTGAGATGGAAAATGAAAATCAAGACAAGGGAGTGTACACGATGAAAATATTATTTTATGGTGCAAGAGATTATGACCAGAGATTTTTTGATAAACTGAAACCGGAGCATCCTGATATCGACATTACCTTTATTGAAGCAAATCTCTACGCAGAGACTGTTTCCCTCGCCGCCGGTTACGATGGGATCTGCGCTTTTGTAAACGCAGACCTTGGAACAGAAGTGATCGAAGAGCTCGCACATCAGGGTATCCGTCTGATCCTGATGCGCTGTGCCGGTTATAATAATGTAGATCTCAAAACTGCTGCTGAATGCGACATCAAAGTCCTCCGCGTTCCCGGTTATTCTCCGGAAGCAGTCGCCGAGCTTGCGATGGCTCTCGTCCTCACTGCCAACCGTCATACCCACAAAGCTTATATCAAATGCCGCGAAAACAATTTTTCCCTCAATGGTCTCATGGGAGTAAACCTGTATAAAAAAACAGCCGGGATCGTCGGAACCGGCAAGATCGGGCTTGCCATGGCGCGTATCTGCCGCGGCTTCGGCATGAAACTGCTCGCCTACGACCTGTATCCGGACAAAACGCAGACAGATCTTAATTATGTTTCTCTTGAAACGCTTCTTTCTTCCAGTGACCTGATCAGCCTGCACTGCCCGCTCACGCCGGACACTTACCATATGATCAATAAGGAAAGCCTCTCCCGGATGAAAGACGGTGTCATTCTCGTAAACACCTCCCGCGGCGGCCTGATCTGCACCGAAGACCTGATCGCAGGTATCCGGGATCACAAATTTTTCGCTGTAGGGCTCGATGTTTATGAAGAAGAGTCTGATTTTGTCTATGAAGATATGTCCGAGCATATCCTCAAAACCTCTACCGTGCAGAGACTGCTCTCTTTCCCGAACGTTGCGCTCACTTCCCACCAGGGATTTTTTACAGAGGAGGCGCTTACCAATATCGCTGAGACGACACTTGAGAATGCTGAGGCTTTTCGCACAGGGCAGGAACTCAGAAACGAAGTGCATATTTAATGTTATTGTCCATTCCTGACAACACTTTAATTTCTTCTGGAAGGTGCAAAGCGCTTTCCATTTTCTATATCACACAATCATGGAAGCACTTGTCGCGTGTCCATTTATTTCTCGTATGCTTCTCTCAGCGTCCGAATCTCTGCCGCCCACCCTTCATCATCATTCGGCGTTTCCAGAATAAACGGAATTCCCTCCAGGCGCGGATAACGGATCACCCTTACCAGTGCTTCCAGCCCGATCCGGCCCTCGCCGATCCTTGCATGGCGGTCTTTGTGGCTGCCAAGATCGTTCAGGCTGTCATTTAAATGAATGGCTTTTAATTTCTCAAGCCCGATGATCCGGTCAAATTCTTCAAGGACACCATCGAAATCATTCACGATGTCATAGCCTCCATCCCAGACATGGCAGGTATCCAGACAAATTCCCATCTTGTCCTTCTTTTCTACCAGGTCGAGGATCTGACGGAGTTCTTCGAAATTTCTTCCCATCTCCGTCCCTTTGCCGGACATCGTTTCAAGAAGCACCGTTGTGGTCTGGTCTTCGGTCAGTACCTCATTCAGCATTTCCGCGATCATGCGGACTCCTGCTTCTGCTCCCTGTCCTACATGGCTTCCCGGATGAAAATTATAATAATTTCCCGGTGTCCATTCCATACGCTTCAGGTCATCTGCCATCGTTTCCCTGGCAAATTCCCGGATATTTTCCTTTGCCGCACATGCATTCAGTGTATATGGTGCGTGTGCTACGATCTTCCCAAATTTATATTCTTCTGTCAGTTCCAGAAATTTACGCACATCCTCCGGATCGATCTCCTTCGCCCGTCCGCCTCTCGGATTTCTGGTAAAAAATGCAAACGTATTTCCCCCGTTTGCGATCATCTGGCGTGCCATCCTGGTATAGCCTTTGGATGAAGTTGTGTGGTTTCCAATATATAATGGACTTTTTGCTGTACTCATAAAAATCTCCTTTTTTCTTAGCATCTGCGGACCGTTCCGCTTCTATCCTTTGATTATACAAAAAAAATCAAAAACTGCAAACATATTGACGAATTGTATAAAATTCCCTATACTTTTTATAAACAAAAAAATACATAAAACAAGGAGTTTCCCATGCCGCCAAAAAAGAAAAAACACAAAAAACGTGCGTACAGAAAATCCCGCTACTACCGCAGAAGGCAGCAGCTCACTGAACGTCTTCTCATAGGCTGCGGTGCCGTTCTTATCCTGCTGCTTCTTATCATCCTGGTCCGTGGCTGTTCTGCACGCAAAAATGGTACCGTTAAAACAAACGCTTCAGCGAAATCACAGGATGAGACTTCTGCCTCAGATGCAGACCTCACACCAACACCGACCATGGCTCCGGTATCCCTGACCGTCAGTGTCGTAGGTGACTGTACGCTCGGTACAGATGAAAACTTTGACTACGATACCAGTCTTAATGCTTATTACGAGAATTATGGAGCAGATTATTTCTTCTCCAATGTGAAGAGCATTTTTTCCGCAGATGATCTGACGATCGCCAACTTTGAAGGAACTCTCACTGATTCTGATGAACGCGAGGACAAGGAATATGCTTTCAAAGCTCCTGCCGAGTATACCAGTATCCTCACTGCCGGTTCCGTCGAAGCAGTCAACACTGCCAACAACCACAGTCATGATTATGGCGATCAGAGCTATACCGACACCATTCAGGCACTTGACAATGCCGGTATCCTGAATTTTGGTTATGATAAGACTGTTGTAACGGAAGTGAAGGGGATCAAGATCGGACTTGTAGGAATCTACGAGCTCAAGGATCACCTCGGCCGTGAAGAACAGCTCAAGCAGAACATCGCCAAGGTAAAAGCAGACGGCGCGCAGATCACGATCGTGATCTTCCACTGGGGCAATGAAAAAGAAGAAGTCCCGGACAGCAACCAGACTACACTTGCACACCTTGCAATCGACGAAGGAGCGGATCTGGTATGCGGCCATCACCCGCATGTTCTCCAGGGAATCGAAGAATACAAGGGCAAAAACATCGTCTACAGCCTCGGAAACTTCTGCTTTGGCGGAAACCAGTATCCAAGCGATATGGATACTATGATCTTCCAGCAGACTTTCACCGTAGATCAGGATGGAGTAAAAGCAAACAATGTAACAAACATCATCCCATGCTCGATCTCCTCTGATTCTGACTATAACAACTATCAGCCAACTCCTGCCGAGGGAGATGAAGCCACACGTATCCTCAGTAAGATCCAGGAGCGCACTGCCATGATCACCGGCGACGCGACGTCATCTTCTGACAGTTCGGATTCTTCGGAAGAAGACAATGAAGATTCCTCAGAGGATTCTTACGACGATTCCAGCTATGATGAAGGATCCGATTCCTATGATGACTCGTATTATGATGATTCCTACAGCGATTACGACGAAGATGATTCTTATGATTACAGTTATGATGAAGAAGAATAGATACTGCCTGCAGTAACCTCATCAAAACCCGGGAATCCCGGAGATTCAGGGTGCCTGACGGATATATTCCGTGAGCACTCTGATCTCCGGGATTCCTTTTACTGTGTCGAGAAGTTCCTGCAGGAAATCCATCACCAGAGGAGTTGCATTCCGCCGGTCTCCCATGATCGCATAGCAGGTACGGTATTCCGGACCATTCTCCAGCGCTACAATGCGGCATTCCCCCTCCTGAGAGAGTTTCTTTCCTATTGTTGCCGGCATGATCGCCCATGTTTTTTCGAGATCGAGGAGCTGGCGCAGAAGTGCCATATTGTCGAGTGATACTTTTACTTCGGAATTATTTCCAAACCAGTAATCGTGCCACATGATAAAAGAATCACTCCATGGAATGTAGATCTCATCCTCGCTTTTCAGACGAGAAGGCAGGATTCCATCCTCATACGCGGTATCTTTGCTGCAGACCAGGACCAGTTTTTCTTCAAAAAGCGGCACCGTCTGCACTTTTTTGAAAAAATGCGGATTGGTGATCAGTCCCATGTCGACTTCTTTGTTTTCGACCGCCTTGTAGGACACATTTGACCGCATGGTATCAATATGAAAACTGCATCTCTTGTGTTTCTCCAAGAAACTGCCGATGACCTGCGGCATGAAATAAAAATTCAGACTGTCTACATTTGCGATCCGAAGAATGTCCTGTGGCTTCTCGTACTGGATCTTGCTTGTATCCAGCCACAACTGCTCCCACTTACGCGCAAGCGGGACAAAACGCTGTCCTGCATCGGTAAGCTCCAGTGTGCGAGAACCTTTTTTACGGATGATCAGTTCTGTTCCCAGTTCTTCTTCCAGTGCAGACAGGCGATGGCTGAGTGCCGGCTGTGATACAAACAGCACCTCCGCTGCTTTGGATAAAGATGAGCTGGATACGATCGTAAGAAATGTCTTGATGTCCTGGTAATTCATGGTTCCTCCTTCTGTGATGTCTTCTTATGTATTTGTTCAACCTATAATATTACTGTTCACTCCATTCACAGCAACCTATAAATTCTGTTTATATTATATAGATAAAATATCGAATTTACAATATAATATTTTGATACTATAATAAGCTCAAAATCAGAAAGATAGGAATGATATACATGGATAAAGCAGTCCTTGAACGCCGCCTTCACCTGACGGTGACTTTTATCGGTGGTTTTATGGGGTGTTATGCAATCTTTAACCGCAGTGATGTTTTTGGATCTGCACAGACCGGAAACCTGATCTCCTTTGTGATGGATCTGGTAGGACGTACGGATGCCGAAATCTTTTTCCGTTTCTCCGCACTGCTGATCTACATATTCGCGATGGTCTCCACCGTATTCCTTTCACATAAGATGGAACGGACAACCTTGAAATTTATCAGTGTCCTGATCGATGGTCTTGCCTTTGTTCTTCTGGCATTTCTTCCACAGGACATGGATCCGTTTGTTGCTCTGTATCCAATTTTTTTTGCTACTGCATTTCAATGGTGTTCCTTCAAAGGTGCCGATGGTTTTAACAGCTCCAGCATCTTCTCCACCAACAATCTCCGTCAGTGTACGACAGGATTTGCAGAGTACCTTTACAGCAGAGATTCCGAAGCACTCCGAAGAGGTATCTTCTATGGAAAAGTGCTTCTTTCCTTTCATTTCGGAGTTGCAGTGTGCTTCCTGTTCTGCTCCAGATTCCATCTGGCAGGCGCATGGGCAGGACTTCTCCCGGTATGCACCGCACTCGTCCTTGTCAATGAGGAACGCGCTCTTTCCAGAGCAGCAGAAAAAGAGGAGGTTCTCAGGGTTCACGCCTGAGAGCCTCCTTTTTGGTTCTTATCAATTATTGCTTTTCTTATGCTGCCGCATCTTCTGCGGATGTTTCCTGTGCTATTGTCTCATCTGTGGATCCTTCTGCATCTTCTGTGGAAGTTTCTTCCACGGAAGATTCCAGAATCTGTAAAAATCCATCTGCCAGGTCTGCCGGAACGCCTGCTGTCTTCATGTTTTCTGTGATGACACTCCAGTCTGCGTTCTTGACATATTCTGTCATTTCTTCCTCATTATCCACTGCATAAACAGTTCCAGGATTTGCAAGATCCGGGATTTCTGCACCTTCTCCATATCCACCTGTAATAGAAAGTGTTCCAAGTGATACACCGGATGTCAGTACAGAAAGCTCCATACTGCTGGTTTCAGCTGTGGCATCAGAATCCATCTTGAGCACTGCACTGAATCCATTCAGCATGCTGGTGACATCAGCATTTTCATCATCTGTTTGTGCCTCCGGGAAGGAAATTGTAAAAGTTCCATTATAATAGCCGGCTTTTTCCGGTTTGAGTTCCAGATCTGTTACACCGATATCCATTGCCTCTGCATGGTTTACAGCCAGGATATAATCGCCGTTCCAAAGTCCGTCAGTGGAAGAACCTGTTCCGGTAACAGTCACATAACTGTCATCTGCTCCAAATTCCAGAAGAAGTGCAGTCTGTCCGTCACTAGATGGTGTCTTGAGTGAAAATACCGGCTGAGAATCTGTTCCGTCAGAAATTCCAATCTCACGTCCTACAACTTTATTCTCACTGTTTACCCAAAGTTTCTCAGAAAAACTTTCTGTACTTTCACTGTCCTCAGATTCTGCTGATTTGATATCATTCAGCAGATCATCAATTCCAGACTGATAAGATGCGTACTGATCTTCGCCCTGATTCCAGAGATCGAAGAGTCCCTTGATCTCCTTATCATCTCTCGCAGTTGTGAGGATTTCTTCCACCATGGAACGTGCGGAATCATCAGTAACAACGCCTTCATATACGGTACAGTCCTCACCGATTCCTTCTACAGAAAGTGTCTCCTCTGTCGCGGTTCCCTCTTCCATATTATCGATCACAAGATTTCCATAGCGGTCAAGAAGTGTGCTGACCGTCTTTCCATCTGGTATTACACTGGTGATATCAGATAAAGCATTCATATATTCCTTCATAAATTCCTGCGTTGTCTCGTCTGCACTGCCGGCAGGATCCAGTGCAAGATATGCATCAGAAACTTCCGGGATCTGAATGTATTGTTTCATCTCTGACAGATCTTCGTATATATTGAGATCACAGAGTTTCTGGTCATTCAAAAGGATCGTGGAAGCGATTGCCTCTGTTCCGTCCTTGACAGAAACTTTCATATCCATAGTCAGATCCTGAAGCCAGCTCATGTCTTCCTGACCAAGAAGTGTTCCGAGGATTGCCTTTCCGGTATCCTCCACGGTGAGTGTCATCTTGCCGGTGGAACCAGCAAATGCCTTGTCCATATTCTGTGCATAATCATCAACAGCACCTGCGACAGAAGATACCATAGCATCAAGAGATGTTTTGGCTGTTTCCTGATAAGATCCTGCTGCAAATGCGATGCTTGCCCCTGTCAGGACCATAGAAGAACCAAGTGCAACGGAGGCTGCTTTTTTGAGTATTTTTCTTCCTTTATTCATATAAAAATCCTCTTCCCTTTCTTATTATTATATTTTTTATTTTACCACAGGAATCGTCTTTATACAACAATTTTCGATTGAATATTCAGACTTTTCGATGGGTTGACATTTTTTCTTCTGACTGTTATCCTTGAAATAAAAAAGGAAATTATTATGACAGAAGAAGAAATCAAAAAACTAGTCGAACTTCAGCGAAGTTATTTTTATACCGGGGCGACCCGTCCTGTCAAAACCAGGATCGAACATCTGAAAAAACTGAAAGACTGGGTCACAGCCCATGAAGAAGATATCAACAAAGCCCTTGGAGAAGACCTTGGCAAAAGTTCTTTCGAAAGTTACATGTGTGAAACCGGTCTGGTCCTGAACGAATTGACACATATGATCCGAAATGTCGATGAATATGCTGAAGAACAGGATGTCCATACTCCGATGTCCCAGTTTGCCGCGCGCAGTTACAAGAAGCCTGTTCCTTACGGGATAGTCCTTGTTATGAGTCCGTGGAACTATCCGTTTCTCCTCTCGATCGAACCGCTGATCGACGCGCTTGCAGCCGGAAATACCGTGATCCTCAAGCCAAGTGCCTACTCTCCTGCCACGACAACGCTCATTCAGACTCTGGTACAGGAATGTTTTAAACCGGAACTTGTCTCTGTTGTCACCGGCGGTCGGGATGAAAATACCAACCTTTTGAACCAGCATTTTGACTATATCTTTTTTACCGGAAGCCAGCATGTCGGCAGGGAAGTCATGGCAAAGGCAAGTCAGTTCCTCACCCCGGTCACCCTGGAGCTTGGCGGCAAAAGTCCCTGCATCGTAGACCGGAAATGTAATCTCAAGCTCGCCGCACGCAGGATCGTCTTCGGTAAATTCTTAAACTGCGGGCAGACCTGCGTCGCCCCGGATTATATCTACTGCGACCGCAAGATCAAGGACCGTCTCATGAAGCATCTGATCAAACAGATCCGGCGGCAGTATTCTGAAACACCACTTCAGAATCCTGATTACGGCAAGATCATCAATGAGAAACATTTTGACCGGCTCTGCGACCTGATCTCTTCCGGCAAAGTCGCTTATGGCGGGAAATCCGATCCTGATACCCTTCGCATTGAACCGACTATCCTCGACTCTGTGTCCTTCGAGGATCCTGTGATGCAGCAGGAGATCTTTGGCCCGGTCCTTCCAATTATAACTTATGATTCTATGGATGAGGTTATTCCAAAAATCAATTCCATGGCACATCCCCTCGCGCTCTATATTTTTACTTCACGGCGTAAAACAGCCCGAAAGTTCATGGAAGAATGCAGTTTCGGCGGCGGCTGTATCAATGATACGCTGATCCATCTTGCCACTTCTGAGATGGGATTTGGTGGCTTTGGCGAAAGCGGCATGGGTGCATACCACGGCGAAGAAGGCTTCCGGACTTTTTCCCATTACAAGAGTATCGTGGACAAGAAAACATGGATCGACCTTTCGATGCGCTACCAGCCGTACAAACCACGCAACGAAAAACTGCTCCACAGATTTTTGAAATAATTGTATCTGAGGTAGTACAATTTTATTTTTTGTGTTATGCTTTTTTTAACAAATGTAGCAAGAATTCCCTCATCTCTATAGGTGAAGGGATGAATTGCACCTTTGAGCATATCTGCTCGAATAGTTCATAAAAACACTTGTTCTTATAAAACAAATATATTATAATAAAAAAGAACAATATGTTCGTAGAAATAAAATCAATCCGTCAGTATATAGTGTGAACTTCCAGTTTTTTTCCGCCTAAATCGAGTATCGCTATATCTGTGACTCAAAATAATTCTATTTTTCCGTCTTTTCTCCATCTGGTCCTGCATTCAAAAAGTTCATGATCTCCTCATATGACCGCCCACTTTTTACAACTGCTGACAGGATCTCTTCTTTTCTTATGGCATCCCGCTTGTCTAACAGTTCTTTCAGATTTGCTGTTGCCTGATCATACTTTTTCTTCGCTGCGATCACATCAGCCTCTGCTTTTTCAATCTTTTCTTCCAATGCTTCCCTACTTGTTTTTCTTGTTCTTGCCATCTTTATTTTCCTTCCTTATTCTGCTTTTTTCAGTTCCTTACTCAGTTCTGATGCAAAGTATTTTATACTATTCGCATCCAGTCCAAAGGCTTTCAATATTACTTTCTGGTTCGCTGTTACTGCATGATCCAGACGGT
>NZ_FR886760.1:47202-52621 GCF_000436615.1 Blautia sp. CAG:237 | reverse complement strand
TAATCATCAGGCCTTTATTTCTTAGCTCCAGCTTTCTTAGCCGGTTTCTTCAGAAACCCGTGTTTCTCAGCATCCTCCTCCGCGAGACGGATCGTCTCTTCGGATGGATTGGAGATTACGGCTGCGAAAACGATCTCGCATGGCGGGTTTTCTTTGACTGCCTGGACGGCAGCGGTGACTGCGGATACATCACCGGTCATAAAAACAGTTTCGTGTCCGCCGCATTTACCGTTCCAGGTAAGGAAGGATACATCGGCGGTCTTCAGCATCTGGTCGATCACGATCACTGCATTGCTGCTTCCGACAACTTCCACTAATCCAAATGCTCCATATCTCATAACAGAATCCTCATTTCATTATAGTATTTAACGATCATATTACTTATTTGCGGTCATGTACATTGCCGGTTCTGTGTCGTGAGCCGGGGATGCGATCACCGTGTGGGAAACAACCTTCGCAATTGGTTCTGCGGTGCGGAGTGCAACGTCCATTGCGGCGTTTACGTCGGAGACAGAACCACGCATCTTCACGCAGGCACCTGCACCAAGACGATTACGCTCGATGTTCTGGATCCTTATATTTGCTGCTTTGGAAGCAGCGTCCAGTGCTACGAAGCAGGCAGCAAAACTGTCAAGTTCAAAGATCCCCACTGCCATGCCATTATAATTCTCAGCCATAATACCTCCATCCATTCTACAGGAATATTTTATTTCGGTTCATATACTGTAATTATACCTGCTTTTCCCGCAAAAAACAAGCTAAAATACGTTTTTTGTGGATTTTATCGCAGATTAAATGTGGGTTTATGACAATAATAAAAAGAAAAATATTGTATTTGTGTTGATTTTGCAAAAAGAAAACGACTGGAATGAAAAAACACAAAGTGCTATAATAAGGACAGTCAGGAAACAAAGGAGGGGGATTTGGTGTGAGGACACATCAGACAGATTTTTCGAAGGGAAATGTATATCGGAATATCCTGGAGCTGTCGATTCCTATGACATTGGCGCAGCTTCTGAATCTTTTGTATAATGTGGTAGACAGAATGTATATCGGCAGGATTCCGGAGACAGGAAGGATCGCGCTGACGGGAGTCGGGATCTGTTTTCCGATCATTACGATGATCATGGCATTCACTTATCTATATGGAAATGGCGGCAGTCCGCTCTGTGCGATGGAGCTTGGACGGGGAAATGAGGAAGAAGCAGAGAAACTGCTGGGAAATACATTCTCCATGCTTCTGATGACAAGTGTAGTTCTGATGGCAGTTGGATATCTTTTTTATAAGCCGATCCTGTATGCGTTCGGCGCGAGTGACACGACTTATGTCTATGCAGGAGCGTATATCCAGATCTATCTGATCGGAACACCGTTTGTGATGATCTCGCTGGGGCTGAATCCGTTTATCAACTGCCAGGGCTTCGGAAATATGGGAATGCTGACGATCCTGATCGGTGCAGCCTTAAACATCGTTCTGGATCCGATCTTTATCTTCGTATTCCATATGGGCGTGCGCGGTGCAGCACTTGCAACGATCCTGTCACAGTTCTGTTCCGCAGTCTGGGTGCTGAAATTCCTCACAGGCAAAAAAGTCACACTTCGCATCAGGAAAGAAGCGATGCAGATAGAGTGGAAGAGAGTAAGAGCGATCATGGCACTTGGCGTTTCAGGTTTTATGATGCAGTTTACAAACGGACTGGTGCAGATCTTCTGCAACGCAACGTTACAGATCTACGGCGGCGACATCTATGTAGGAGTCATGACGGTCCTCAATTCCGTCCGTGATATCGCGACGATGATGGTACATGGACTGACAAACGGTGCGTCCCCGGTCATGAGCTTCAATTATGGCGAAAAGGCCTACGACAAAGTAAAAAAAGCGATCAAGTTCGTGACCGTTGTCTGCTTTTCCTATGCTCTGTTTGTATGGGGGATCATCAAGATCGCACCAGAATTTTTTATCCGGATCTTTAACAGCGAACCGGCACTTCTGGAAAAGGGTGTCCCGGCATTACATATCTATTTCTTTGGATTCTGTTTCATGGCATTGCAGTTTACCGGGCAGTGTGTGTTTGTGGCACTTGGCAAAGCGAAGAGAGCGACATTTTTCTCGATCTTCCGCAAAGTCATCATTGTTGTGCCGCTGACAGTGCTTCTTCCACGTATCGGAGGACTTGGGGTGGACGGTGTTTTCTGGGCAGAACCGATATCCAATCTTGTCGGTGGAAGTGCCTGCTTTTTCACGATGCTGCTGACAATCCTGCCTGAACTAAAACAGAAACAAAACTGAAATAAAAATCAGATAAACAAAAAGCCGCAGAAGCATGTTCCGGAGGGGAAGCTTTTGCGGCTTTCGTTTATGTGTAGATGGATTGAGGTAAATATAGCAAATTATTTGGATCGATCCAAAACGGATCAGAAACAGATCAGATGTGGATCTTGGTACCGGTCTTGCCCTGGATACCGTCTTTGGCTTTTTCGAGAAGGGTGATCATGGCAGTACGTCCTTCCCCTGAAGCTGCGAAGTCCATAGCAGCCTGTACTTTCGGAAGCATGGAGCCAGGTGCGAACTGACCTTCTTCTACATATTTCTGGGCTTCTTCGACAGACATTTCATCCAGCCATTTTTCGTCTTCTTTGCCGAAGTTTACGGCGACTTTTTCGACAGCGGTGAGGATGATCAGCATGTCTGCATCGAGCTCTTTTGCGAGCAGGCAGCTTGCAAAGTCTTTATCGATAACGGCAGAAGCACCTTTGAGGTGATCTCCCTGAAGAGTAACCGGGATTCCACCGCCACCGCAGCAGATCACGATCTTATTTGCGTCAACAAGGCTGTTGATCGCATCCTGTTCAACAATCTCAACCGGCTTCGGGGAAGCAACAACACGGCGGTATCCGCGTCCTGCGTCTTCTTTCATGACATAGCCGTATGCTTTCTCTGCATGTTCAGCCTGTTCTTTGGTCATGAAGTGACCGATCGGCTTGCTTGGATTCTGGAATGCAGGGTCATTCTCATCTACACGGACCTGTGTAACGACAGTAACAACCGGTGTACGCATAAATCCACGTTTGCGAAGTTCTTCGCGAAGTGCATTCTGCAGGTCATATCCGATATATGCCTGGCTCATCGCAACACAGACGGAGAGAGGAGTGTTTGGCTGATTTTCGTCTTCTCTGGAAAGAGCAGCCATAGCATTGTTGATCATGCCTACCTGTGGTCCGTTTCCATGAACAACGACTACCTGATGTCCTTCTTCGATCAGGTCACACAGAGCTTTTGCTGTGGTCTTTACAGCCTGCATCTGCTCCGGCAGAGTGTTACCCAGTGCGTTTCCACCAAGAGCGATAACGATTCTTTTTCTTTTATACATTGAAAAACCTCCTAAAATACATAAATTAACAAACAATACAAGAAAAAAGAAGAAATATTCTAATATATTGGAAAACAGAAAGAGCCTTGCAGAACATATCCGCAGGGCCCTTAATCTGTTTATCTTATATGAGAAAGAAGATTCTCATATTTATAGCCTGGCGTTGTAAACAACCTGTATTTTATTCGAAAATTCTCGGAGCAGCTTTTACTTCCAGTTTCTTCAGGATATCCTGTGGTTTTTCGAATTTGGAGAGCATGATCATAGCTGCGATCACATATGGTTTGAAGCTTGCTTCTTTGTAAAGCGGGATTCTGTAACGATCGAATACAGATGCATCAACCTCACCTGTCTCACAGCTTACACCAGTGATGTCAGCCGGCAGGCAGTGCAGATACAGAGCTTTTCCGTCTTTTGTTG
Source organism: Blautia sp. CAG:237 (assembly GCF_000436615.1). NCBI lineage: Bacteria > Bacillati > Bacillota > Clostridia > Lachnospirales > Lachnospiraceae > Blautia > Blautia sp. CAG:237. The sequence goes on along the minus strand of NZ_FR886760.1, from coordinate 48,830 downwards.
TCTTCATAAGCTCTTCTGTGCAAGCCCAGTCTTTGTGCTCTGCGTTCTGAGCAAGAAGTTCTTTTTCCAGTTTGTCGATTCCGTCGAAGTCACCTTCTGCGTACAGATTTGTACGTTTTTCCATAGCTGCGAATGGAGCCCAGCTCTTCGGATATACGATATCAGCATCCTTGAATGCTTCTGCCATATCGTTTGTCTTTGTGAAGGATCCGCCTGTAGCTTCAGCGTTCTTCTTAGCGATCTCTTCAACTTCCGGCATTACATCATATCCTTCCGGATGAGCCAGAACAACGTCCATACCGAAACGAGTCATCAGACCGATAACACCCTGCGGAACGGAGAGTGGTTTGCCATAAGAAGGAGAGTAAGCCCATGTCATAGCAAGTTTTTTACCTTTCAGGTTCTCAACACCGCCGAACTCATGGATGATGTGGAGCATATCAGCCATACACTGTGTCGGATGGTCAACATCACACTGCAGGTTTACAAGAGTAGGTCTCTGCTCAAGGATACCATCTTTGTTTCCTTCTGTAACAGCGTCCATGAACTCTTTCTGATAAGCATGACCTTTACCGATGTACATATCATCACGGATACCGATTACATCAGCCATAAAGGATACCATGTTAGCTGTCTCACGAACAGTCTCACCATGAGCGATCTGAGATTTCTTCTCATCCAGATCCTGAACCTCAAGACCAAGCAGGTTGCAGGCAGAAGCGAAAGAGAAACGAGTACGGGTAGAGTTATCACGGAAAATAGAAATACCAAGACCACTCTCAAATACCTTAGTAGAGATGTTGTTCTCTCTCATAAAACGAAGAGCATCAGCTACAGTAAATACAGCCTCAAGTTCCTCATCAGTCTTATCCCATGTCCAGAAAAAGTCATTATTGTACATTTCCTTAAAGTTTAAGCTGTTAAGTTTATCAATATAATCCTGTAAAGTTTTCATTCGAAAATTCTCCTTTAAAAATATTTTTTATTTTAGCGAAATCGCAGCAGCCACACTACGATTCCTGTCCCCAAATACAACCAACAAAACCTTCCTCAAAAAATCCAATAAAGAAATCAATGCATATCCCCACAACATCAATTTCCGTTCTTCTAATCAAAGTAAAGTCAGCCAACTTCATATCTGAAACAAGAAGAACTACTTAACAAAAAGCCCGAAGGGTGTGCAGAGGGAGCAGGGCGCTGCTCCCTTTGCGGTTTTTTATTTGCAATAAGAAGTAGGTAAAGCTGCATAAACAGCTGCGCATCTCACGAGATCGACCTTCCAAGTTTTCTCATTCGGAGCATGTGCCTGAGCCTCAGCACCAGGTCCAAATCCAATACAAGGAATTCCATTACGTCCCATAATAGAAACACCATTTGTAGAGAATGTCCATTTATCAGTAAGCGGACGAGCTTTTCTCATTTCCTCTGTTTCTGCGTTTCCAAGACGAGTTTCCCCATAAAGGTTCTTATAAGCATCCTCAAGAGCCTTAGTTACCTTATGATCCTTCGGAATAGCCCATGTCGGGAAGTAGCACTCGATCTCATATTTGCATCCTGTATAAGACGGTCTGTCGTAGTTGTACATAGAAACAACTACATCATCGCCATATTTCTTAACGCTCGGAAGA
>NZ_FR886760.1:9560-47172 GCF_000436615.1 Blautia sp. CAG:237 | reverse complement strand
GAAGAGCACGGATTTCATCCAGGCAGCTTTCCCATGTTTCTCCGAATGTCATACGACGGTCAAGAGATACTGCACAGGAGTCAGCTACTGCACAACGGCTAGGAGAGGTGTAGAAGATCTGGGATACAGTTACAGTACCGCGTCCAAGGAAACGAGCCTCTTCCCAGTCAGGGTTGAATTTCGGGTTGAGCATTTTAACAAGACCTTTGATTTCTGTCTCATCAGCGTCATCGTTCTCGTTGAGGGAACGTACATCCTGAAGGATGTCAGCCATTTTGTAGATAGCGTTGTCACCACGTTCCGGAGCAGAACCATGGCAGGAAACACCTTTCACATCGATACGGATCTCCATACGTCCACGCTGTCCTCTGTAGATACCACCGTCTGTCGGCTCTGTGGAAACTACGAATTCCGGACGGATCTTGTCTTCGTTGATGATGTACTGCCAGCAGAGACCGTCACAGTCTTCTTCCTGAACAGTTCCGACTACCATGATCTTGCATCCTTCCGGGATCAGATCCATGTCTTTCATGATTTTTGCACCGTATACAGCAGATACGAGACCGCCGCACTGGTCAGATACGCCACGTCCACCGATTTCTTCTTCTGTTTCGTATCCTTCGTATGGATCAAAGTTCCAGTTTTCGATGTTACCGATACCAACAGTGTCGATATGAGCATCAAAAGCGATGATCTTGTCGCCGGTTCCCATGTAACCGATCACGTTACCCTGCGGGTCAATTGTAACTTCGTCGAAGTTCAGTTTTTTCATTTCAGCTTCGATTGTCTCAATATGTTTTCTTTCATCGCAGCTTTCTCCAGGATTCTTAACGATCGCTCTTAAGAATTTGGTCATATCCTCCTGATAATTCTGAGCAGCTTCTTTGATTTTGCCGTAATCCATTTTAAAATTCCTCCCATGTGTATATAGAAATTGTTTTAAAGTTCTTAATTATTTGATGATACTTACGGATTGTTCCGCAGTAAACTGCTCCCACAATCCTTCAAACATTCGGAATTCGCTGATTTACTATGTAAATCGCTGCTTCCTCATGTTTGGCGGGTTCCAAATTCAAATGCTTTATCGTGCAAGCACGAACATCATTTGAAATTTTTGACCCTGGTATCATCATTTGCTTAAAGACTCGTTTGTTCCGTACAGACCATCCCATACGATCTCGCGGTAACGAACCGGATCAGTGTCACCCTCTGTGGAGATTACAAGAACGTTGGAGTTCTCATCCAGTTTCAGGGCTTCTTTGAGATCTTTTGCATCTTCGTCGTGAAGAGCAGTGAAGCACAGACCAAGCGGAACAGATCCGGATTCACCGGAAACGATGTGCGGGTCATTGCCGAGCGGGTTAGCATAGATTCTTGTTGCCTTGGCACTCATCCAGTCAGGGCAGGATGCAAATACAGAAACATGGTTCCTTAAGATATCCCATCCGATGGTGTTTGCTTCGCCGCATGCGAGACCAGCCATGATCGTCTGAAGGTCGCCGCCTACATTTACAAGATCTCCGGATTCTTTCATAGCGGAACGGTACAGGCAGTCAGCAGCACTTGCTTCGCAGACAACCATAACCGGCGGGTTTTCTTTGTATTTGTGAGCGAAGTATCCAACAACTGCTCCTGCAAGAGAACCAACACCTGCCTGAACGAATACGTGTGTCGGGCGGTCGATGCCGGCTTCTTTGAGCTGCTGGTCAGCTTCCATGACCATAGTTCCGTAACCCTGCATGATCCATGACGGGATCTCTTCGTATCCATCCCATGCAGTATCCTGAACGATGATGCCGTGCTCTGTCTTGGCAGCCTCAGCTGCAGCCATTCTTACGCAGTCATCATAGTTGACTTCTTCGATGGTAACAGTAGCGCCTTCTTTGGCGATGTTGTCAAAACGTGTCTTGGTTGTGCCTTTTGGCATACGAACAACTGCTTTCTGTCCAAGACGTTTGGCAGCCCATGCAACTCCACGTCCGTGGTTTCCGTCTGTTGCTGTGAAGAAGGTAGCCTGTCCGAATTCTTTTCTTAATTCCTCGGAAGAGAGAACAGCATATGGAAGTTCGCTGATATCCTTACCAACTTCTTTAGCTATGTAACGTCCCATTGCGTAGGAACCGCCAAGAACCTTAAAAGCGTTCAGTCCGAAACGATAGGATTCATCCTTGCAGTGGATGCTCTTAACACCCAGGTAGGATGCCAGTTCAGCAAGATCCTGAAGAGGAGTTACTGTATACTGTGGGAAACTTTTGTGAAATTCATTGGCTTTTTTCACGTTTTCCTCTGACATTAACTCGAGATGTTTGTCGTCAGACTTTGCAACGTGATTGACAGTCCATTTTAAACCTTCCGTCATTATAAAAACCCTCCTTAAAAAATTTATTTTGAACTCATAATTATTGCTTGTCTTTTATATCTCTATCATACCATAAATAAAAGATTTTGCAAGAGGAAATACAAAATTTTTTAGGTTTTTACAAAAAAAGTTAGCACATAATAAAAAAAGTGATGTTCATTGCAACGTACTGGGGGATGTGATAAAATAAAAATACATTTTACATAAGAAAAATGAAAGTGCAAAGGAGATATAAAAATGGCTATTTTTCAGGCATTCCGTGCCCTCAGACCCGTTCCTGACAAGGCAGAGGCAGTAGCGGCACTTCCATATGATGTAGTGACGAGGGAGGAGGCAAAGGAGATCGGAGATCAGAATCCGGATTCTTTCCTGCATGTGGATCGTGCAGAGATGGACCTTCCGGCAGATACGGATCTTTACGATCAGAAAGTCTATGACCGTGCACGTGAAAACCTCATCAATATGGAGAAGAATGGAATTTTGGTTCAGGACGGAGCACCGTGTTATTACATCTATGAGCTGACCCGCAAGGGTAAAACGCAGACCGGTCTGGTCGGCTGCTGCTCTATTGATGACTATATGAATGGCGTTGTCAAGAAACATGAGCTTACCAGAGAGGATAAGGAGCAGGATCGTATCCATCATGTGGATGTATGTGATGCAAACACAGGTCCGATCTATCTTGCCTGCAAGTACCCACAGGAACTTCTTGATCTGATGGAAACCTGGAAAGCATCCCATGATGCCGTTTATGATTTTGTGGCAGAGGATGAGATCGGACACCGCGTGTGGGTGATCGACGGGGAAGCAGAGAAGAAAGTGATCGCAGAACAGTTTGGAAATATTCCGTATATATATATTGCAGATGGACACCACAGAGCTGCCTCTGCAGTCAAAGTAGGACTCAAGAGGAGAGAGGAACACCCGGATTACGATGGAAGTGAGGAATTTAATTATTTCCTTTCTGTTGTCTTTCCGTATGACCAGCTTACGATCCTTTCTTATAACAGAGTGGTACGCGATCTGAATGGAATGGATGAGCATGCGTTTATTGCCAGCCTCAAATTTAACTTTGAGCTGATGATCATGCCGGGATTCCCGTGCAAACCGGTTGAGAAGCACTGCATGGGAATGTATGTCGGAGGAAACTGGTATCATCTCAAAGCCTGGGAGGATGTCTATGTGAAGAAGGATGTAGTAGGACAGCTTGATGTCTCCATCCTTCAGGAGAAGGTTCTTTCTCCGATCCTGGGGATCGGAGATCCGCGGACAGATCAGAGGATCCGTTTCGTAGGAGGAAGCCACAAACTTAAAGAACTGGCAGAGATCGCGGACAGAACAGGCGGAGTGGCTTTTGCCATGTATCCGACAGTAATGGAGGATCTGATGCAGATCGCGGATGAAGGCAAACTGATGCCGCCGAAATCCACCTGGTTTGAGCCGAAACTGAGAAGCGGTCTGTTTATCCACAAGCTTTTCTGAAAAACAGCCTGAAACAGTCGAATAAGATGACAAGAAACTATTTAAGGTAAAACAAGAAAGAGGAGGATTTTTTATGGGACTTATTAAAGCAGCTCTTGGTTCAGCAGGCGGTGTTCTGGCGGACCAGTGGAAGGAATATTTTTACTGTGAATCCATGCCGGCAGATGTGCTGGTCACCAAGGCACACAAGAAAGTATCCGGAAGGTCATCAAACAGACACGGTTCTGAGAATATCATCTCCAATGGTTCTGTGATTGCAGTCAGTGACGGACAGTGCATGCTGATCGTAGAGCAGGGAAAGGTCGTGGATGTATGTGCAGAGCCAGGAGAGTATACATATGACACCTCCTCGGAGCCATCTATTTTCTGCGGAGGGCTTGGAAAGGGCGTGAAGGAAGCATTCCAGCAGATCGGCAAACGTTTTACCTTTGGAGGAGAGCCGCCGAAGGATCAGAGAGTATATTTTGTAAATACCAAGGAACTTGTCGGTAATAAATATGGCACACCGAATCCGGTTCCGTTCCGTGTGGTGGATATGAATATCGGGCTGGATATGGACATCACGATCAAGTGTTTTGGCGAATACAGCTATCAGATCGCCAATCCGGTTCTCTTCTATACAAATGTCTGCGGAAATGTGGAGCAGGATTATACGAGAGATGAGATCGATGGACAGCTCAAGAGCGAACTGATGACAGCCCTGCAGCCGGCTTTTGCCAGGATCTCAGAGATGGGGATCCGCTACAGTGCACTTCCGGGACATACACAGGAACTTTCAGATGTGTTAAATAAGGTTCTGTCCGATAAATGGGATAATCTTCGCGGCATCCGTATCGTGTCTCTCGGTGTATCCAGTGTAAAGGCCTCTGAGGAAGACGAAGCCATGATCAAGGAACTGCAGAGGAATGCTGTTTTCCGCAATCCTACGATGGCGGCAGCCCAGATGGTGGGTGCACAGGCGAGTGCGATGCAGTCAGCAGCTTCCAATCAGAAGACGGGACCTGCGATGGCATTTGCGGCAATGAACATGGCGGCAAATGTCGGTGGAGCGAATGCACAGAATTTATTTGCGATGGGACAGCAGCAGGCGACACCGCAGATGCAGCCACAGTACCAGCAGCCTTCCCAGACAGCACCAAAGACAGAATGGACCTGTGCCTGCGGTGCAGTAAATACCGGTAAATTCTGCTCTGAGTGTGGAAGTCCGCGTCCGGCGGGACCATGGACCTGCAGCTGTGGAACTGTAAATACGGGTAAATTCTGCCAGGAATGCGGCAAACCGAGACCATAGGAGGAAGGGGGCAGATGCGATGGCAGATACTTTGAACTACAAGTGCCCCAACTGTTCAGCCGGTCTTACTTTTGACAGCAAGTCACAGAAGATGAAATGTGAGTACTGTGGAAGTACCTATTCTCTGGATGAACTGGATAAGATCGCAGAGCAGGCGGAAGAAGTAAAGGAAGTTAAGGGGGATCACTGGGAAGGATTTGAGCCGGAGCAGTGGCAGTCAGACGAGAAATCCAATATGGCTGTCTGGAGCTGCCCGTCCTGCGGCGCGGAGATCCTTGCAGAAAAGACGACAGGTGCGACTGTGTGTCCTTATTGCGACAATCCAATGATCATGCCGGAGCAGTTTGTGGACAGCTATCGTCCGGATTATATCATTCCGTTTCAGAAATCCAAAAAAGAAGCAGTTGAGGCACTTAAGAAACACTACGAAGGGAAACCACTGCTTCCAAAGGTGTTCAAAGACCAGAACCATCTCGAAGAGATCAAGGCGGTTTATGTCCCGTTCTGGTTATTTGATCTGGATGCGGCAGGGCGTTTCCGCTATGAGGCCACCAGAAACCGTTTCTGGGAAGATTCTGATTACCGGTATACAGAGACGAAATTTTATCATGTTGTGCGCTCAGGCAGCATGAAATTTGAAAAGATCCCTGTCGATGGCTCGAAAGCTATTGACGATACCACGATGGAGGCAATTGAGCCGTATGATTACAAGGATCTGACAGAATTTAACTTTTCCTATCTTTCCGGTTATATGGCAGACAAATACGACCAGGAGCCGGATGCCCTCACAGAACGTGTTTATGAGCGCATGGAGAGGAGTGTGAAGGACAGTTTTGAGAGGACTGTCCATGGATATGCAACGGTAACTCCAAAGCAGGAGAAGGTCACAGTGACCGGGAAAGGCAAGGTCAGATACGCCTTGTTTCCGGTCTGGTTCCTGAATACGAAATGGAATGGCAAAAATTATTCTTTTGCGATGAATGGACAGACGGGACATCTGATCGGGGATCCTCCTGTGGCGAAGGATCTGGCAGTCAAATACTGGTTCAAACGTCATATCCCGCTGACCATTGCAGCGACAGCAGTAGTTACGGCTCTGCGTCTTCTGGGGGTGATATAGATGAACAGATCAGGGTGGATATTAAAAGGAACGATGCTGTGTCTTGGACTGGGACTTCTGATGCCACTTTCTGTGCCGGCATCCTCTGAGAACGATGCGGCAGGCACGGAAGAGATCTCTTGGGTATTTGACGATTATGGACTCCTGGATGAGACAGAGCAGGCACAGCTGGATCAGGAACTGGGGGATATTTATGAGGAGTATGGTTATGATGCCGTGCTTCTGATCTCGCCGGATATCGGGGAAGACCAGGATTACCGGAAATATGCGGCAGAATTTATGCAGGAAAATGATATCGGATACGGCGACACTTATGAGGGAATGTGTATTTTCCATCAGCCGGATGCCAGAAATATCACGATCGTCTTCCGCGGGGACACGCAGGATGATTTTCCTTCAAATGTCCAGGAAGAAATGCTCGACAAGTGCAAGGAATATCTCAAGGCAGATGATCCGGTGAGAGGCTATCAGTCGCTGATCACAGACCTTCGGACCGGCCTTGACCGGATCTGCGAGGGTAAGAAAGTACGCCCGATGGATATCAGAGAAGGTTCTTTTGCGGGAACATTTGCAGTCGATCTGCTGCTATGTTTCCTGGTGATGGCGATCCCAACGGGATTTATGACCTGGATGCAGATGCGCAAGATGAAGACAAGAATGCAGCAGGCAAATGCAAATGCTTATACTGCAGATGGAGGTTTGGAACTTAAGGAGAAGAGAGATCTGTTTCTGTACAGTACGATATCCCAGACTGCCAAGCCAAAGAATGATGACAAGAATGACGGCAGTTCCGGAAGTTTTTCCAGCGGCGGAGAGAGCTTTTCCGGGTCGAGCAGTGATTATTAAAAAGGACAAAAAAAGCAGCGAAATAAAGAAGCTGCTTTTTTTTGCGCTCATAATTATGCAAAAAATAAATTAAATGTTAAAAATATAACAAAAAGAAACAACAAAAATGATAAAATATTGTCAGAATTTTGACAATGTACAGGCAAAAATACAATATATAGGGAAAATGCACAAAAAGATATAGGAGATGTGCAAATTTATTGAAGAAAAGTGCAATTGTATTTTGAAGTGCTTATGTTATAATTGCAACTGGTTAAAAACTTAAACGAGGGGGCGACAGCTTTGAAGAAATTAGTAACATTTTTGGGAATGCTGCTGACGATGCTGCTTGCCTGGCCGACAGGTGTATGGGCTGCCGGCGGGGAAACAACAGCATCGGTGCCGATCTGGCTCTGCATTCCTTTTGCGGGACTTCTGCTCTGCATTGCGATCATGCCGCTTATTAAAGCAGAGTGGTGGGAAGCACATCAGCCGCATGTGGTACTTATGTGGATCATACTGATGGTAGTTCCTTTTGCAGTCGTTTATGGTGTGGGTGATGCCGCTGAGACAGTGCTTGACTGTATCATAAATGACTATCTTACTTTTATTATTCTCCTTTTTGGACTGTTCTGTGTATCCGGTAACATTACCATGGAGGGCGATTTTGCAGGTTCTCCACGAGTTAACGTCTGCCTTCTGGCATTCGGTACACTGTTATCCAGCTGTATCGGAACAACAGGTGCCAGTATGCTGATGGTCCGTCCGGTGATCAAGATGAACTCCTGGAGAAAAAGAAAAAGCCATATCATGGTATTCTTTATCTTCATGGTATCCAACATGGGCGGCTGCCTGACTCCGATCGGAGATCCGCCGCTTCTGATGGGCTTTATGCGAGGTGTTCCGTTCTTCTGGAGCCTGCATCTGCTCCCGGTACTGCTCTTTAACATGGTGATCATGCTGTTTGTGTTCTATCATGTAGACAAACTTGCATACCGCAAGGATATCGCACAGGGCCGTAAACCGGATATCAGCAAGCCGGGTACAGAATTCCATATTGACGGACTTCACAACATTATTTTCCTTATTATGATCGTGGCAGCAGTTATCCTGAGTGGTGTACTTCCGGGACTTTCTGCTTTCCAGGATGCAGAAGGGGCAGTTAAGGGAATTCACCTTCTGGGTGAAGTAACTCTGACCTTCCCGGCACTGATCGAGATCGTGCTGATCCTTCTGGCAGCGTTCTTATCTTTCAAGACAACAGACAAGAGTGTGCGCAGGAGAAACCATTTTACCTGGGGTGCGATACAGGAGGTTGCTGTACTGTTTATCGGTATCTTTATCACCATGCAGCCGGCACTGATGCTCCTTAAGGCAGTCGGACCGAATCTTGGTATCACCAAACCTCTGGAAATGTTCTGGGCGACCGGTGCACTGTCCAGTTTTCTGGACAATACGCCGACTTACCTTGTATTTCTCACAACGGCAGGAACACTTGGTTTTACCAGCGGAATCGCAACGACGCTTGGCACTGTGCCGGTGAAACTGCTTTCTGCAATTTCCTGTGGTGCGGTATTCATGGGCGCGAACACTTATATCGGAAATGCACCGAACTTTATGGTCAAGTCCATTTCTGACGAGAACGGTGTCAACATGCCGTCCTTCTTCGGATACATCCTGTGGTCACTGGTATTCCTTGTTCCGGTATTTATTCTGGACATGCTTGTGTTCTTTATGTAAGGAGGGGGAAGAATGTCAGATAAAATCAACAAAGAAATTTATACAAAACTTGCAAACCGTATCTACGACCTGGACGGTGAAGTCTACAGAGTCCTTGGTTCTTCTCTTGGACGTACCTTTACCGGAAACCGTGATACAACGATCCGTACCTTAAGCATGATGATGTACACGAAGCCGGATGGACATCTGCTCCGAAGCGAACTTGCCCTGATCAGCAACATGGCACGTACCATCAAGGATGAGAGCGAAAGAAGTCGGTTGATGACAGAGTATGATGAGATTCTTAAGGAGATCGAGCAGCTTCCGAATATGTTCGGTTCCACAGATATCATTGATGCTGAACGTGTGGCACTGAACCTTGCAGCGAGAAGGGAAAAAATTTCCGAGAATGACCATCTCGTGATCTGTATCAGCCGTACACAGGGAAGTGCGGGAAATGATATCGGATTCGAGCTTGCAGATAATCTTCATATTAACTATTATGATGTGGAGATTTTTGATCAGGTACTGAAACGCCTTGAAGCAGAGAAGGGCGATGTACAGGATAAAGAAAACTTTACCGAATTCAACAAATACGGAAAGAAATCACATGAAAGTTTCCGGACGAAGCTCAAAGAGCTGAACCGTTATCACGGACTGAACAAGCAGGACGCAGTTTTCTTCAATATGAGTGACCTGATCTGCGAACTCGCCCGGACAGAGGACTGTTTGATCATGGGACGCTGTGCAGATGCGATCCTCAAGAATAATCACATCCCGCACATTAGCATTTTTATCAGCGCTCCGCTTCAGGTGCGTACACAGCATGTCATGGATGTCCGTAATATGGATATGAAACAGGCAGTGCGCTTCCTCAAGAAAATGGATAAACAGCACCGTAAATACTACGAATTCTACACCGGAGAGAAGTGGGGAAAACCAGAGAACTACGACCTCTGCATCAACAGCGCAAACTATGGTATCAAAGAAACGATCGATGTGATCAAACGACTTCTGAACCAGCAGACGCAGTAAACAAAAAACCTGTAATGCTGTCATGAAATGTGGCAGACATTACAGGCTTTTTTTATTTGTTTACATCAATATAGCTGTACAGGGTGTACTTGGAAATGCCGAAATAATTGGCAACTTTATCCCCGGACTTGGTGATGAGGAAAGCACCGGAATCATTGAGAAACTGGATCGCAGTGACCTTGTCCTCTTTATTCATAAGTGCGACCGGTTTGCCAACCAGAGCAACAGATTCCTCGATCAGATGATCCAGTAGATCGTTGACACTGTGTGTGATCTCCTTTGGCTTTTCTTCCTTGTTGACCGGTGTGATCAGAGAGTGGAGTGCGCTTTCGATCATGGTCAGCTTGGTGATATCATAGTTGATGCCGAATACATAATGAAGGCTTCCGTCATCATCTCTGATATAGGAAGTGCTGCATTTCAGGATCTTGCCATCGGCAGTTTTCATCAGATAACCGGCGTGATCCTTTAATTCTTCTTCCTGCTCAGGTTTCTTTTTCTTGTTGTTGTGACGGATCACATCAAAAACGGCATTGGAAGGTCCATCTCCGATTCCGCGGCCTGTCACATGTCCGTTTTCAATATGGACGATGGAATGTTCCGGATCGTTTGTTTTAAGGTCATGTATCACAATCTCACATTCCGGACCAAACTGAAAAGCCAGATCCCGCGCGATCTGTTTGAGTACAGTAAGTCGTCCCATTGTTCTTCCTCCTCTTTTTAAAATTTTGGTATTATAAATACTATATCACAATTTTTTTTTAATATAAAGTTTTTTTTGCCATACCTAAATATTATTGTATAAAGGAATCAGATAGTGGTTGCTGAGGGGGCAAATTGGTGATATATTTGTTGTAATAAGTAGGTTCTGATGAGGGATTCGTCAGAAAAAGTGCAGGGGTACATCAGCTTATGAATGACAAAGGAGGGTATACTATGAAATATTTACTCAAAAACGGAACGGTAGTATCCGGAGAAAAATCTGAGAAACTCGATGTCCTGGTGGATGGAGAAAAGATCGTAAACGTAGGAAAGGACCTTGAAGCAGGCGATGCAGAAGTGATCGATGTCGAAGGAAAGCTTCTGTTTCCGGGATTTATCGACGGTCATACACATTTTGACCTGGAAGTGGCAGGGACTGTCACAGCAGATGACTTTGAGACAGGAACAAGGGCTGCACTTCTCGGCGGAACGACACTTGTCATTGATTATGCATCACAGGACAAAGGCGGTCATACACTGAAAGAAGGTCTCGATAAATGGCACAAAAAAGCCGATGGTAAATGCTCCTGCGATTATTCTTTCCATATGTCTATCGTAGAATGGAACGATGAGACAGAGGCAGAAGTGCAGGATATGATCGACCATGGAATCACCAGCTTCAAACTTTACATGACTTATCCGGCAATGATCGTAAATGACTGCGATATGTACAAGATTCTCAAGAAACTTGGGGAATGCGGCTGCTTCGCCGGAGTTCACTGTGAAAATGCGGGCGTGATCGATGCCCTGATCTCTGAAGCAAAGAAAGAAGGACGCCTCGGACCGGAAAATCATCCACTCGTAAGACCAGATACCATGGAAGCAGAGGCTGTCCACCGTCTTCTCGTGATCGCCAAAGAAGCCAATGCACCAGTCATGGTCGTTCACCTGACCAACAAGAAAGCTTACGAAGAGGTTATGAACGCAAGGAAAAATGGACAGGAAGTCTATGCAGAGACCTGCCCGCAGTATCTCCTTCTGGAAGACAGCGTATACTCCAAGCCGGACTTTGGAGGTGCTGTTTATGTATGTGCACCGCCGATCCGCAAGAAAGAAGATCAGGACTGCCTGTGGAAAGCTCTGGCAGACGAGGAGATCCAGACGGTGGCAACAGACCAGTGCAGCTTTACTCTGGCACAGAAAGCCCTCGGAAAAGATGACTTCACCAAGATCCCGGGAGGACTTCCGGGTGTACAGACAAGAGGAACTCTTCTCTATACTTATGGAGTTAAGACCGGAAAGATCACCCAGGAACAGATGTGCAAAGTCCTCTGTGAAAACCCGGCCAAACTGTACGGTGTATATCCAAACAAAGGCGCGATCACAGCAGGAAGCGACGCAGATATCGTAGTGCTTGATCCGGCAAAAGAAAGCGTGATCTCCGCAGCGACTCATGCATACAATACAGACAATAACCCGTTCGAGGGCTTCAAACTTGAGTGCGGCATCGACAAAGTTTTCCTCCGCGGAAACCTTGCAGTCGAGGAGGGTAAGCTTGTAAAAGAAAAACTCGGCAAATACATCGCCAGAGGTAAAAAACAGCTTTAAGGGCTGCATACGGGGAGAAAATATTATGAAAAAACTGATCGACAAACTGCATCAGGAGCAGATCCTGTCAGCAGAAGAATTCCGGACACTTCTGACAGACCGTTCAGAAGAAACAGATCTGTATGCACGGGAACTGGCAGACCAGGTGCGGCAGCAGGTCTATGGAAACCAGATCTATGTACGTGGACTGATCGAGTTTACCAACTACTGCAAAAATGACTGCTATTACTGTGGAATCCGCCGGAGCAACCGAAATGCCCAGCGTTACCGCCTGACAGAAGAAGATATCCTTGCCTGCTGCAAAGAAGGCTATGAACTGGGATTCCGTACTTTTGTCCTTCAGGGAGGAGAAGACGGATATTATACAGATGAGAAGCTGACAGCTCTGATCCGTAAGATCAAAGAAGTCTATCCGGACTGTGCCCTGACACTTTCCATCGGGGAGAAATCCGAAGAAAGCTACCGTGCCTACAAAGAAGCCGGTGCAGACCGCTATCTTCTGCGGCATGAGACCGCGCGTGAAGAGCATTACCGCAAACTCCATCCAGAAGAAATGTCCTGCGAAAACCGCAAAAACTGTCTTCGCACCCTCAAAAAACTGGGCTATCAGACAGGTGCAGGCTTTATGGTGGGTTCTCCTTACCAGACCATCGATGATCTGGTAGAGGATTTCCTGTTCCTCAAAGAACTGGATCCGGAGATGGTCGGGATCGGACCGTTCATTGCACATCAGGATACTCCTTTCCATGATGAAAAGAGCGGAACACTTGAAGACACGCTTTTTTATCTGGCACTCCTTCGTCTGATGCTTCCGAATGTGCTCCTTCCGGCAACTACAGCACTGGGAACGATCTGTCCGAAGGGACGTGAACTCGGCGTAAAATCCGGCGCAAATGTCGTGATGCCGAATCTTTCTCCTGTTTCTGTGCGAAAGAAATACATGCTCTATGACGGAAAAATCTGCACCGGAGATGAGGCAGCAGAATGCCGTTTCTGCCTCAGCCGGCGCATGGAACTGATCGGCTGCCAGATCGTGACAGACCGCGGGGATTACAAAAAAGTCTTGCAATAGATACTGTATATGGGGTATAGTGGTCATATGGTTACTGTGAATGAAGTGAACAGTAACATTGTATGCTATAAAGGAGGATTATTTTTAATGAAGAAATCCAGATTACTGATCGTGCTGGCTGGTCTGGCTGTGTTTGCATCCGGATGTGGTTACAGCACAGGAGGAGAAGACTCTACTGTGACTGTGATTGAAGCGACTCCGACTCCGACCGCTACTCCTACACCGGAAGCAACTCCGACTCCGGAAGTTCCAGAGGCAACCCCGACTCCGGCGCAGGAAGTCGCACAGACAGCAAGCGGTGTGAATATCATAAAGCAGAATGCTACCTATTATGTTGTGGAGGGCGTAAATGTCCGCTCTGACTGCAGTACAGAGGCAGAGATGATCACAGGAACAACTGTTGGTCAGGAACTGACAAGTACAGGTGTCAGCGAGGACGGACAGTGGATCGAAGTAACGGTTAATGGTCAGACAGGTTACGTCAATGCACAGTATGTTTCCACAACCGCTCCGGCAGGTGCTGCTGCACAGACTACAGCTCAGTAAAAAGAACGAAATACTTCAAAGAAAAACGCTGAACTTCTTTAAAAGAAATTTTTCTGAAAAGAAGCACAGCGTTTTTTATTTGGCATTTATGATACGAAAGAAAATGACTTACTCCGGATAAACAAGACGATCCGGTTTGATATCGTAGAGAACTTCGCGGAGATATTTATCGGCAAGATATTTTGCCATGCCGAGGTTCATGTCGAGGTAGTTTCCACAGTCTTTGGCAGAAGCTCCCGGGATCTCGCCTTCAAAATCACGGATAAATTCAAACATCTCTGTCATGAGCGGCACGATATCCTTGGATTCGTAATCGCCTGCAAGGAGAAGATAGTTTCCGGTACGGCATCCCATCGGTCCCCAGTAGATGATCTTGCTTCCGAATTCAGCGTGATTGCGGAGAAAAGTAGCTGCGAGATGTTCCATTGCGTGAAGCTCGGCAGTGTTCATGACAGGCTCCTCGTTCGGGGAAGTCATGCGGATATCAAAAGTAGTGATGACCTGATCTCCGAGATAATCCTTGCGGGAAACATAGATTCCCGGCTGGAGTTTGATATGGTCTATGGTAAAGCTGGCTATTTTTTTCATAGGTGTTATTCCTTTCTGTATTTTGATATAAAGTCGTTAATCCTTATTGTAACAGAGCTTTGACATGCTTACAAGTAGTTGGAGAAAAATCCCCGGCATTGACTTTACTTCTTCGTGATGTTAAACTGTTGCACAAGACAAAGTTATGAAAGTAATGTCAGAAGAGGAGGAATTTTATTATGAAATCCAGAGTTTTGGCGGCAGTTTTCGCAGTTGTCCTTACAGCAGGCACCCTTACCGGCTGTGGAAGCACAAAGACAGCTGATACTGCAAAAACAGAAGATACAAAAGAAGAGACTTCTTCAGATAAAGAAGTGACACAGGAACCGGTAAGCGAAGAAGAAGCAGAGGCAGACGGTTTCAGTGACGGTACAGACGGGGAAACAACCCTGGATACCAGCAAGGAACTGACAGGAATCCATCATGCAGGAATTGCTATCAAGGATTACGGAAGCATCGAGGTAGAACTGGATGCAGACACAGCCCCGATCACAGTGACAAACTTCGTGAAGCTTGCACAGGACGGTTTCTATGACGGACTGACTTTCTGGCGTATCATAGACGGTTTTATGATGCAGGGTGGTGACCCGAAGGGCGATGGAACTGGCGGCGCAGATGAGACGATCAAGGGAGAATTCTCCAGTAACGGTGTGAAGAATGATATTTCTCACGTAAGAGGAACCATCTCCATGGCGAGATCTTCAGACCCGGACAGCGCAAGCTCCCAGTTCTTCATCGTACAGTCTGACAGTACCTTCCTGGATGGCGACTATGCAGCATTCGGTCATGTGACAGAGGGAATGGATGTCGTAGACCAGATCTGTAAGGATGCAAAACCTACAGATGACAACGGAACGATCAAGGCAGACGAGCAGCCGGTGATCGAGAGCATCCAGATCAAAGACTGATCGTTTTACAGTTTTATGATCAGAACCGGAATCGGAGGATTGTTCGGGCGGTTATAGTAGTCGCTCCGGATGACAAGATATTTATGCGGGTCGAGGGAGGCAAGCCATGCAAGTACCGCGTCCCGCTCCTCAAATCCGGAATCGCCGCCGCTGTAAATACAAAGTGAGATCAGGCCGCCTTTTCTGAGAAGGGAAAGCCCCTGGGTCAGAGCCTCAATGCTGGTGTCACCTTTTGTCGCTTTGGCGTGATCCCCACCGGGAAGGTAGCCGAGATTGAAGGTGATGCAGCTTACAGAATTTTCCTGGGCATGCGTTTTCATTTGCGTATGGGATTCCAGAAGCAGAGTATAGTTGTCTGGTGCACCTTCGCTGATGAGGTGCTCTTTTGTACTTTTTAATGCCTGTTCCTGAATATCAAAAGCAAGTACTCTGCCCTTTTCGCCGCAGAGCGTACTCAGAAGCAGTGTATCATTTCCGTTTCCCATCGTTGCATCAATACAGAGATCGCCCGGAGCAACCTGTTCTTTTATAAAACGCGCACACCATTGTGTGATCTGATAATTTTTCATAAAAATCTTAGTCCTTTCTTATTCATTACTCCCATTATAATAAAAATCTAACATGAAAACGAGTACAAAAAAAGAAACACAGCAAAAATTCATTGCAATTGTCGCTGGGGCTGTTATAATGTAACAGACATGAAAACTGTGAAAAACTCGTAAAAGGAAGGAAAATCTTATGTTAAAGGGTAAAACCGTTCTTCTGGGAGTGACCGGAAGCATTGCGGCATACAAAATCGCATATCTTGCAAGTGCACTGAAGAAACTTCACGCAGAGGTCCATGTGCTGATGACGAAGAATGCAACCAATTTTATCACACCGATTACATTTGAATCGCTTACCGGAACGAAATGTCTGGTAGATACCTTTGACAGAAATTTTCAGTTCCAGGTAGAACATGTTTCCATTGCAAAAAAGGCAGACGTAGTCATGATCGCACCTGCCAGTGCCAATGTGATCGGCAAACTTGCACATGGGATCGCAGATGATATGCTGACAACAACGATCATGGCATGCAAATGTAAGAAATTCATTTCCCCTGCCATGAATACAAATATGTTTGAAAATCCGATCCTGCAGGATAATCTTAAGACGCTTGAGCATTATGGATACGAAGTGATCCAGCCAGCGAGCGGCTACCTTGCCTGCGGGGACACCGGAGCCGGTAAGATGCCGGAGCCGGAAACACTGCTTTCTTACATCTTGAGGGAGATCGCAGCGGAGAAGGATCTTGAGGGAAAGAAGGTTCTGGTCACAGCCGGACCTACCCAGGAATCCATTGATCCGGTGCGCTACATCACCAACCATTCTTCCGGCAAGATGGGCTATGCACTGGCAAAAGCAGCTATGCTCCGTGGCGCAGATGTCACTCTGGTCAGCGGACCATGCAGCATCACGCCGCCGCCTTTTGTAAAGGTGGTACCGGTCGTGACCGCGAAGGATATGTTTGATGCGGTGACTTTCGTAAGTGCAGAGCAGGACATCATCATCAAGGCAGCAGCCGTGGCAGACTACCGCCCGAAGCAGGTTTTTGATGAGAAGGTCAAGAAGCAGGACAAAGAAATGAGTATTGAACTGAAAAAAACGGACGATATTCTCAAATACCTGGGAGAACATCGTACTCCGCAGCAGTTCCTCTGTGGATTTTCCATGGAGACTCAGAACATGATCGGTAATTCCAGGGCGAAGCTTGGTAAGAAACATCTGGATATGGTGGCAGCGAACAACCTCAAGGTTGCAGGCGCCGGTTTCCAGGGTGATACCAATGTGCTGACCCTGATTACACAGGATGAGGACGTATCACTCCAGCTTATGAGCAAGGAGGATGCAGCCAACGTCATTCTGGATAAGATCCTTTCTATCATGAAAGAAAGGGAACAGTAACCCGTTCACCAGGAGGCGGGTAAATAAAATCACATACCCGCAGTTCCGCACCGTATTGTATCCCCATGGAGGGAACGATAACAAGGAGGAAAAACATGAAAAGTAACAAATTTACCACATCACAGCTCACCATTCTTGGTCTGATGTCAGGAATCCTTTTTCTGATGGCGTACACACCACTTGGATATCTGAACATAGGACCTCTGGCAGTCACCTTTAATGTCATTCCGGTCGCAATCTGCGCGGTCGTTCTCGGACCGACAGGCGGAGCCGTAGCCGGAGCCGTTTTTGGACTGACCAGTTTCTTACAGGCAATGGGAATCGGCGGTACCAGCGCACTGGGAGCAGCCCTGTTTCAGATCAATCCATTCTTGAGTGCAGTTCAGTGTTTTGTACCTCGTATTCTTGATGGATTACTTATCGGTTTC
The DNA here is from genome assembly GCF_000436615.1 of Blautia sp. CAG:237. NCBI lineage: Bacteria > Bacillati > Bacillota > Clostridia > Lachnospirales > Lachnospiraceae > Blautia > Blautia sp. CAG:237. Next base: position 29,545 of record NZ_FR886760.1, on the reverse strand, counting down.
ATCTACAGAGGAATGAGAAAGAAAACAAATGTATATGCATCCTGTGCAGTAACCGGATTCTTTTCCGCATTCCTGAATACTCTGTTCTTTATGACCGCACTGGTTGTAATGTTCGGAAACACAGAAGTGATCCAGAATCTTATGGGTGGAAGAAATGTGATCATTGGATGCTGTATGATGGTAGGTGTTAATGCAATCAGTGAGATGGTTTCTTCAACAATCATCACAGCAGCTGTAGGAACCGCACTTTCCAAGGCTCATCTGATTCCGGCATCTCAGATTGCAAAACCTGACACTGCCGCATAAAAAGCATATAGACAGGAATGAGAATATATGATTTTAGCCATTGATATCGGAAACACCAACATTGTAGTTGGCTGTATCGAAGAAGAGAAGATTTACTTTATAGAGAGGATTTCCACGAACCACACCAAGACAGAACTGGAGTATGCGATCGACCTCAAGACGATCCTTGACATCCATCACATCAAACGTTCTGAGATCGAGGGTGCGATCATTTCTTCCGTAGTTCCGCAGATCACCAATGCAGCGAAGCTTGCGGTCGAGAAGATCCTCAAAAAAGAACCGATGGTCCTGGGACCAGGAGTCAAGACAGGACTGAATATTGTTCTGGATAATCCGGGAGAGATGGGAGCAGACCGTGTGGCAGACGCAGTTGCGGCGCTGGCACAGTATCCGGTACCGCTGGTCATCGTGGATATGGGAACAGCGACTACGATTTCTGTTCTGGATGATAAGAAACGCTATATCGGCGGAATGATTCTTCCGGGTGTACGGATCTCTCTGGATGCGCTGACTTCCAGAGCATCACAGCTGAGCGGGATCAGTATTGAAGAGCCGAAACGGCTCATTGGAAGAAATACGGTAGACTGCATGAAGAGCGGGATCCTTTATGGAAACGCAGCTGCGGTGGACGGTATCGTGGACAGGATCGAAGAAGAACTTGGACAGAAAGTCACCGTGATCGCAACCGGTGGAATGTCCAAAAAGATTATTCCTCACTGCAAAAGAGAGATGATCTGGGATGGAGACCTGCTCCTCAAGGGACTTCAGATCATTTACGACAAGAACAAATAATAAAAATCAGTAACTATAAAATCACTTCTTTTGACTGTGTGAAACAGCAGAGGAAGTGATTTTTTTGTTGCGAAAAAATTTTTCAGAATGCCTGTGCCATGTCTTTTGGGACGGGGGCAGTGAAGCAGAGGTTTTTGCCGGTCAGCGGATGCCGGAAATTAAGCTGGAAAGAATGCAGAGGCTGTCTTTTGAAATGGTCATAGACCGGATGGTAGAGATAATCTGCCGGGAGTGGATGTCCGATGTATCCCATATGCACCCGGATCTGGTGGGTGCGTCCTGTTTCCAGATGGATCTCCAGGAGGGAATGATCATTTCGGACAGCGAGCCGTTCATAATGTGTGACAGCGGATTCTCCATGTTCCGGATCGACCTGCCGCTGGATCACGGAATCGGAAACACGTCCGATCGGGGCAGAGACTGTCCCGGATGGAGGGGTGACACCGCAGACAACTGCCAGATAGGTGCGGCGGATCTCACGGTTTCGCATCTGTGCGGAAAGGATCGCGGCGCTGAGCGCGTTTTTTGCAAGGATCAGTGAACCGGAGGTATCACGGTCCAGCCGGTTGATGCAGCGGAACGGGCAGAGTTCGTTTTTTTGCTGGAAATAGAATGCTGCAGCATTGGCGAGGGTGTTTGTATAATTTCCGATCGAAGGATGCACAGGCATATCAGCCGGTTTATTTAAGACAAGGATGTCTTCATCTTCATAAAGAATATCAAGGGGCAGGGGAGCAGGAACGATCCCTTCCATGCTGCCTGTTTCCATGACGCGCACCCGGAAATGGTCTCCTTCTTTGAGAATGCTTCGTCCCCCGGCGCGCATTCCGTTTACGAGAAGTGCTTCTTTATCCGGCTTCATGGAAGTCAGGATGTGCCGGGAAAACCCTTTTGACCGCAGGAATTCAAGTACCTGCATGCCGTCCTCCTGCGGGGTGATGGTATATGTTAAAATTCTGTCCATATGGTTAGTTTCTCCAGTTTGTTTTTTTATCTGGCATCAGTATAGGGCAACAAGAAAAAAAATTCCACAGATTTTGCAAAAATAAATGGAAAACAGAATCGCAATCTGGTATAAAATAAGGTAAATAGCGGTTACAGGGGATTTATGGTCCACCGCTATAATAAAAAGGAAGATTTTTACATAAGCTGAAATACATAAGGCCGGGGGAATGAGACAATGAGTGAAGAAAAAAAGATCAGCAAAAAGACACTGAAGATCATCTTGGGAGTATGCGTTGGTGCAGTAGTGGCACTGGTAGTGGGATTTTTTGCCTATATCCATGTGGCAGATACGAATACACTGGGGCGCAAGATCACGATCTATGGACTGGATGTGTCGAAGCTGGGTGTGGAGGATGCAAAGCAGAAGATCCTGACTACATTCCAGGATAAGAAGATCATTTTTAAGGAAAACGGAGCGGATGTCTACAGTCTGACTCTGAAAGATCTGGGTTACAGCCTGGATGAAAATGACCTTACGACGCAGCTTACAGAACTTCAGAAGAAGAGAGAGGCAAACCGCAAGATCTTTGCAGAACAGGAGAATGTAAATATCTCTTACAAAGTCAACAAGGATGCCGAGCAGGAAAAGAGTGCACTGACAGCAGACCATTTTGGTGACAGGGAACGTACCTCTTCTACAAATGCATCGATCCAGTATGATGACGCAAAGAAAGAATTTACGATTACCAGTGAGGTACAGGGCGATGAGATTGATGAAAGCCGTCTGATGAGCTTTGTGGATCAGACACTGGATGCGGATTTTACTTCTGCACTTCTTGATGCAGAAGCAGATATTACGATGGGTACAGAATGTTATCAGCTCCCGGATGTTTCCGCAGATGAGGAGATGCAGAACAAGCTGACCAGCCTGAATGACCAGCTTGACAAATACAGAAGTACAACAGTTACCTATACATTTGGAGAGAGTACAGAAGTCCTGGATTCCCAGACCATTAATTCCTGGATCACGATCGACGGAGAAAATATCGGAATTGACCAGGAAGCAGCGAAGGCATATATCCAGAATCTTGCGAATACCTATAATACGATCTATGTACCGAGAACTTTCCATACTTCCTATGGAAATGATGTGACGATCTCAGGAAATGAATACGGCTTCCAGATCGACCAGGACGGAGAACTTGCACAGCTTCTCGAGGACTTAAAGAGCGGCACCGCAGTTTCCAGAGATCCGGTATACAGCATTCAGGGAATGCAGCGCAACGGGACCGACGACCTGGCGGGCAGCTACATAGAAGTCAGCCTGGATAACCAGCATCTGTGGCTTTACAAAGACGGTGCGCTTGTGACAGAAACCGACATCGTAAGCGGTGCTCCGACCAAAGGCAGAGAGACCTACCGTGGTGCATGGCCGATCGCATACAAGGCAAGTCCGTTTGAATTATCAAGCGAAGAATATGGCTACAATGTCAAAGTAAACTACTGGATGCCGTTCGTATACGGTCAGGGACTTCACGACGCATCCTGGCAGTCTTCCTTCGGAGGAAACCGCTACAAATCCGGCGCCGGCAGCCACGGCTGCATCAACCTCCCTGAAGACCAGGCAGCTCTGATCTACAATACGATCGATGGTGGCTATCCGATCATCATCTATTAAATAAGAAGACCGACCCGGCTTGCAGGTCGGTCTTTTTGTGCAAGATCTGGTTTGTGGGTCGGCCTTTTTTGTGTAAGCTCCGGCCAATTTTCTCTTCTAACAATCATCCGGCATCGATTTATATGTTATGAAGCATTCCCGATGCCGGAAGTGCCTGTTATGTTGACTTTTGGGCATTGCCCGAAAACAGGTGCATTTCGTTGACTTTTTTTATACAAAATAATATAATTAGTGAGCGGATACAAGGAGGAGATTTATGGTACAGAAAAACGGACTGGAAGATTATTATGTAATCAGAAACCAGAAGAAATTACGCTTTGGTTATACGACTGGTTCCTGTGCGGCTGGGGCTGCCAGGGGAGCAGTACGACTTCTGCTTGGAGAGGATGAGATCAGTGAAGTGGAGCTGATGACTCCGAAGGGAATCCTTCTTCACCTGGAGATCCTGGACAGGAAACGAAGTGAGAACGCGGCAAGCTGCGCGGTCCGTAAGGATGCAGGAGACGATCCGGATACCACAAATGGAATCCTGGTTTATGCGAAAGTTGAGAAATTTTTGATACGGTCAGATATGGAAGACCGCATCGTGATAGATGGAGGTATCGGAGTAGGACGGGTGACGAAGCCCGGGCTTTCCCAGAAGGTCGGGGAGGCTGCGATCAATCCGGTGCCGAGAGCTATGATCTTACAGGCAGTCGAAGAAATTGCAGATCAGTATCACTATGAGGGCGGACTCAAAGTGACGATCTCTGTGCCGGAAGGGGAGAAGATAGCCAGAAAGACCTTCAATCCCCGTCTGGGAATCGTGGGCGGAATATCGATTCTTGGAACATCCGGTATCGTAGAGCCTATGAGTGAGAAAGCTCTGATCGACAGTATCCGGGTGGAAATGACACAGCATGCAGCAATGGGTGAGCAGTACATGCTTGTGACACCTGGAAACTACGGAGCCGATTATCTGAGGGAGCACATGGAGCTTCCTTTCGAAAAAAACATCAAATGCAGCAACTATGTAGGTGAGACGATCGACATGGCAGTAGATATGGGCGTGAAAGGGATTCTTTTTATCTCTCATATCGGCAAATTTGTCAAGGTTGCGGCAGGGATCATGAACACCCATTCACACAGTGCAGATGCACGTATGGAGGTACTTTGTTCCAATGCCATCCGTGCAGGCGGGGATCTTGCATGTGCCAGATCCATTCTGCAGTGTAATACCACAGACGAAGCATTGCGAGTCCTCGACGAGAACCACATTCTTAAGGAAACGATGAAGGAGATCACAGACAGGATCCAATTCTATCTGGACCATCGCTCCTACCAGCAGATCCTGCTCGGAGCAGTGATCTTTTCCAATGAATATGGATACCTCGGACAGACAGCAAATGCAGCGGAATTGATCGATAAAATTAGCAAAGGAGAAAAGGAATAATGGTTCATTTTGTAGGAGCAGGACCGGGAGCACCGGATCTTATCACAGTCAGAGGAAAACAGTATCTTGAGGAGGCGGACGTGATCATTTATGCAGGATCTCTTGTAAATCCGCAGCTTCTTGAATACAGCAAGGACGTATGTACGATCCACAACAGTGCCAAGATGACACTGGAAGAAGTAATTTCTGTCATCGAAAACGCAGAGGCAGAGGGTAAGATGACCGTACGTCTTCACACCGGCGATCCGTGTATCTACGGTGCGATCCGTGAGCAGATGGACATTCTCGATGAGAAGGGGATTTCCTACGATTACTGTCCAGGAGTCAGCGCATTCTGCGGTGCAGCAAGTGCACTGAATCTGGAGTACACACTTCCGGAGATCTCACAGAGCGTGATCATCACCAGAATGGAAGGACGTACACCGGTTCCGAGCAAGGAGAGCATCCAGTCTTTTGCGGCACATCAGGCAACCATGGTCATATTCTTGAGTACCGGAATGCTCGAAGAACTGAGCAGACGACTGATCGAGGGCGGATACACAGCAGATACACCGGCAGCGATCGTTTACAAGGCAACCTGGCCGGATGAGAAGAAATTTGTCTGCACAGTCGGAACACTTGCACAGACAGCAGCAGAGAACAACATTACCAAGACTGCACTTATGATCATCGGAGATTCTGTCAAGGCAGCCCAGTACGACCGTTCCAAGCTTTATGATCCGGGATTTACCACAGAATTCCGTGAAGCGACCAAATAAGAATAATATGGATATTTCTATCATATGCTTCAGCCTTACCGGATTTCAGACAGCTCTGAAACTCCAGGAAGGACTGAACGCACAGGGGTATCACACCAAACTTTACAAAAAGAGTAAATATCTGGAAGATTCTGTTACGGAAAGTACAGGAAACTGGACAGCAGAGCATTTCCAGAAGGATGACGGGATGATCTTTGTCGGAGCCTGCGGGATCGCCGTACGCAGCATCGCACCACAGGTTGCCAGTAAGAAATCAGATCCGGCAGTTCTTGTCGTGGATGAGTGCGGACAGTTTGTGATCTCACTTTTGTCCGGACACCTGGGCGGGGCGAATGCACTGACTCTTGAAACGGCAGAGATTCTGGAGGCACAGCCGATCGTGACGACAGCGACTGACCTTCATAAGCGGTTCGCAGTTGATGTTTTTGCCAAAAAAAACGGCTGTGAGATCTTCTTCATGAAAGCAGCGAAGGAAGTCTCAGCGGCACTGCTTGCGGGTGAGTCCGTGGGATTTTACAGTGAATTTCCATTTGAAGGATCTCTTCCAGAAGGACTGACAGCGTGCAGCGCGGATGGAACCCCGTTCGATGGAGGAACTGCCCCGGAGATCGGTGTTGCGGTTACGATCCACCCGTCCTGTCTGCCGTTTGCCTCTACCACGCAGGTAGTTCCGCCGGCAGTCACACTCGGAATGGGATGCCGTAAGAACAAAGAAACAGAAGTCATCCTGAGAGAAGCAGAGAACTGCCTCAGGGAAGCGGATATCTACCGTCAGGCAGTTGGAAATCTTGCAAGCATTTCCCTTAAGAAAGACGAGCCTGGGCTTAATGCCCTGGCAGAGGAATGGAAGATCCCTTTTGTCACTTATACAGAAGAAGAATTAAAAGAAGTAAAAGGAGAATTTACTCCATCTGCTTTTGTCCGGACCATCACAGGCGTAGAGAATGTCTGTGAGAGAAGCGCAGTACTTGCATCCGGCAATGGCAGCCTTATCAGAAAAAAGACCGGGAGAGAGGGCGTGACGACAGCTCTGGGACTCCGGAAATGGGAGGTACATTTTGAATAAAATATATGTTGTAGGAATCGGACCGGGAGGCTGTGATCAGATGACCGGTATAGCAATGGAAGCTCTGAAAAAAAGTGATGCGATTATCGGATATACCGTCTATGTAGATCTTGTCAAAGACACATTTCCGGACAAAGAATTCCTGACCACACCAATGAAAAAAGAAGTTGACCGCTGCGTTCTGGCATTTGAGGAAGCAATGAAAGGCAAAGTTGTTTCCATGATCTGCAGTGGAGATGCCGGTGTTTACGGTATGGCAGGCCTTATGTATGAAGTTGGCGTAAATTATCCGGAAGTAGAACTTGAGATCGTCCCTGGTGTCACAGCAGCACTTGGCGGGGCAGCAGTCCTTGGTGCACCACTGATCCATGATTTCTGTCTCATCAGTTTAAGTGACCTTCTCACTCCGTGGGAAAAGATCGAGGCAAGACTTCTCGGCGCATCTCAGGCAGATTTCGTGATCTGTCTCTATAACCCATCCAGCAAAAAACGTCATGATTATCTTCAGAAAGCTTGTGACCTGATGATGCAGTACAAATCCCCGGACACTGTCTGCGGAACTGTCTGCAATATCGGACGTGAAGGAGAAGAATATCATCTGATGACTCTGAAAGAACTTCGTGACACACAGGTGGATATGTTTACAACCGTATTTATCGGAAATTCTCAGACAAAAGAAATCAACGGCAAGATGGTAACACCACGAGGATACAGGAATGTATAAAGTCATTGTATTTGCCGGGACGACCGAAGGATACGAGATCAGTCGTTTCCTCGGTGAAAACCAGATCCCGGTGCTGGCATGCGTGGCGACAGAATATGGTTCTAGATCCCTCAAAGAGAGTTCCAGTCTGCATGTACAGGCGGGACGTCTCGACGAGAATGAGATGAAAGAGCTTTTTTCCAGAGAAAAACCGGAACTTGTTCTGGATGCGACACATCCTTACGCAGCAGAAGTGACAAGAAATATCCGAAAAGCCTGCGAGGAAGCCGAAGTCTCTTATACGAGGATCCTCCGTACAGGCAGCGGACAGCAGAACGCTGTCTATGTTAAGGATACACAGGCAGCGGCAGAGTACCTGAAAGGAACTACAGGGAATGTTCTCCTGACCACAGGAAGCAAGGAACTGGCGGCATTTACCTCCGTTCCGGATTATAAGGAGCGCTTGTTTGCAAGAGTGCTGTCCCTTCCGTCCGTGATCGAATCCTGTCAGGCACTTGGTTTTGAAGGCCGGAACCTGATTGCGATGCAGGGACCTTTTTCCATGGAAATGAATCGGGCGATGCTTACGCAGTATGAGTGCAGATATCTGGTTACCAAGGATTCCGGCAAAGCCGGCGGCTTTCTTGAGAAGATCCAGGCGGCCGAAGCCTGTGGTGCAACTGTTGTGATCATCGGAAGACCTCTCGCAGAAGAGGGTCTGTCTCTGCGGGAATGCAGGCATATGCTGATCGAACGCTACGGACTTACCAGAAAACAGAAGGTCACACTTCTCGGAATCGGCATGGGAAGCCCGAAGACTCTGACGCAGGAGGGTCAGGAAGCTGTCCGAAACGCGGATCTTATCGTAGGCGCAAAGCGAATGGTCGATGCTGTCCGGCTTTCTGGACAGGATGTTTTTTATGAATATCGGAGCAAAGAGATCGCAGAGTATCTGATCGCACATCCGGAGTACACCAAAGTTGTAGTTGCACTTTCCGGTGATGTTGGATTTTACAGCGGGGCGAAGAAACTTGCAGAACTTCTCGGACCGGATACGGAAATGATCTGTGGGATCTCATCTGTGGTTTATTTTATGTCAAAGATCGGCCTGTCCTGGGACGACGCAAAGATCGTCAGCGCGCATGGAAAAACCTGCAATCTCATTTCCCTGATCCGCACGAACCGCAAGGTTTTTGCAATCCTCGGAACGGGTGACGGAGTGCGTAAACTGGCAGAGAAGCTTATATTTTACGGAATGGGCGACGTTATTCTTCATGTCGGAGAAAATCTTTCCTATGATAACGAGAAGATCCTGGCGAAACCAGCCAGAGAACTTGTTTCCTATGAGGGAGATCCTTTGAGCGTAGTCTGTGCATATAATCCACAGGCAGAACTGGAACTGGCAACTCATGGAATTCCAGACGAAGAATTTATCCGCGGCAAGGCACCGATGACCAAGACAGAAGTGCGTACCGTTTCTCTCTCCAAACTGAGACTTCCAAAAGATGCCATCTGCTACGACATTGGTGCAGGAACAGGTTCTGTTTCTGTCGAAATGGCACTTCGCGCATCTGAAGGCGGGGTCTATGCGATCGAGAAAAAGGAGGATGCCCTGGCACTCCTTCAGGAGAATAAGAAGAAATTTGCACTGGACCATATGTACATCGTTCCGGGAACCGCACCGGAGGCACTTGAGGAACTTCCTGTGCCGACACACGCTTTTATTGGCGGATCTTCCGGAAATATGAAGGAGATCGTGGAGCTTCTGCTGAATAAGAACCCACAGGTGCGTATTGTGATCAACTGCATTACTCTGGAAACCGTGGGCGAGGCACTTGACTGCATCCGTGAACTTGAGAAGCAGGAAACTTATCAGTGCGAGAGCGAAGTCGTACAGCTCTGCGCTTCCAGATCCAAAAATATCGGACGTTACCATATGATGATGGGCGAAAATCCAATCTATATCATCACGGTACAGGCACACGAGAAATCCGAAACACAGGAGGAACAGGTATGAAGATCCCGAGAATCCTTCTGGCAGCAGGCTCCAGCGGAAGCGGCAAGACCCTGATCACCTGCGGGCTTCTTGAAGCACTGGTGGAGCGCGGTCTTAAGACGGCGTCCTTTAAATGCGGGCCGGATTACATCGATCCGATGTTCCACAGCCGGGTGATCGGGACAAAGTCCCGGAATCTGGACACCTTTTTTACAGGATCAGAGGTAACGAAATATCTTCTGACCCGAAATGCCAGAGACTGTGAGATCGCAGTCATGGAAGGTGTCATGGGCTTTTATGACGGCGTTGCGGGAACTACGACCACAGCCAGTGCCTATGACCTTGCCAAAGTGACCGATACACCAGTCATCCTGATCGTAAACAGCCGTGGGATGAGTGTGTCCCTGGCTGCCTATGTCAAAGGTTTCCTGGAATATAAGAAGGACAGCCACATCAAAGGTGTGATCTTTAACCAGATGTCTCCCATGCTCTATCCGAGAATGAAGAAACTTCTGGAAGAAGAACTGGGTGTTGCGGTTCTTGGTTATGTACCGAAGGTTGAGGACTGTGTGATCGAAAGCAGACATCTTGGTCTGGTCCTTCCGGATGAGATCCCGGAACTGAAAGACAGGCTTCATAAGCTTGCAGGCGTTCTGGAAGAGACACTTGACATCGACCGGATCCTGGAACTGGCGGGCGAGGCACCGGATCTTCTGGATGCGAAGCCGGAGTCAGTGACCGATTTCAGACTCTCCGAGCCGGTGCGTATCGGCGTTGCGGAGGATGAGGCGTTCTGCTTTTTCTATGCAGACAATTTCCGTCTTCTGGGCGAGATGGGGGCAGAGATTGTTCCATTTTCACCGATGGAAGATAAGCAGCTTCCGGATGATCTGGACGGGCTTTTGTTATACGGCGGCTATCCGGAATTAAACGGAAAAAAACTGGAACAAAATACCACAATGAAAGACATGATACGGGAAAAACTGAAAGCAGGGATGCCATGTATGGCAGAATGCGGAGGCTTTATGTATCTCCACAAGGAAATGGAGGGCATGGATGGGAACTTCTACCAGATGGCAGGGGTGATCCCGGGAAAAGCATACCGCACACCGAAACTTTCCAGATTTGGCTATGTGACACTGACACAGAAAAAGCCGGCTCTTGGAATGGAAGATTTCGGAGAGATCCCGGCACATGAGTTCCACTATTTTGATTCCGAAAACTGCGGCGGGGATTTTCATGCGGCGAAGCCGGAGAGTAAGCGTGGATGGGACTGTATCCATGGAACGGACACGATGCTGGCTGGTTTTCCACATCTTTATTATTATGGAAATCCCGAAGTACCGAAGGCATTTCTTAAAAAATGCCTCGCATACAAAAAACAACGATGTTCCTGCAAGCAGGAAGGTCAGGAAGAGTGACAAATGTGATCTATCATACGATAGCCCTGGCAGCAGGGTTTTTACTTGATCTGATATTTGGAGATCCCAGGTGGCTGTATCATCCGGTCTGCCTGATCGGAAATCTGATCTCCGTTCTTGAAAAGGGAATCCGCAGGATCTTTCCGAAGACAAATGCAGGAGAACTGGCTGGCGGAGTTGTGGAAACGATTCTTGTCTGTCTGTTTTCCTTTGGCGTGCCGGCTGTGCTCCTGTCTCTTCTGTACGGACATTTCCCGGTGGCGGGTGTGATCCTGGAGACATTCTGGTGCTACCAGCTCCTTGCTACCAGATCGTTAAAGGATGAGAGCATGAAGGTCTATGACCGGCTGGTAAACGGTACGATCGAGGAGGCGCGTTATGCAGTGTCCATGATCGTAGGACGTGATACCCAGGAACTCACCGATACAGGTGTCACAAAGGCAGCCGTGGAGACTGTGGCAGAGAACTGTTCTGACGGTGTGATCGCTCCGATGATCTATATGGCGATCGGCGGCGCACCGCTGATGTTTCTTTATAAAGGGATCAATACCATGGATTCCATGCTCGGCTACAAAAATGACAAGTATCTGTACTTTGGAAGATGCAGTGCCAAGCTTGATGATGTGGCAAACTTTTTTCCGGCAAGGATCTCTGGCTGGCTGATGGTTGCGGCAGCTTTTGTCTGTGGAATGGATGGCAAAAACGCAGCAAAGATCTACCGGAGAGACAGAAGAAACCATGCAAGCCCGAACTCTGCACAGACAGAGGCAGCAATGGCAGGAGCGCTTGACGTACAGCTTGCCGGCAATGCCTGCTATTTTGGCAAATTATACGAAAAACCGACGATCGGAGACCCGATTCGCGCTGTGGAACCGGAGGATATCAGACGCTCCAACCGTCTGATGTACGGAACTGCTTTTCTTGGCATTCTGATCTGCCTTATCATCCGCATCGCCGTCGGGTTCTGGATCCTGTAATACCACAACAGGCAGCAAAGGAGAAATGAAATGAAACACGTACATGGGGGAAATATCTATACTTACAAAAACTGTCTTGATTTTTCTGCAAACTGTAATCCCCTTGGAACACCGGAGAGTGTCAAGCAGGCAGTCCGGGACAGTCTGGACCATCTCAAAGACTATCCGCAGGTGGGATACGCGCCGCTGAAAGAAGCAATCGCTGCCTATGAGGATGTCAAACCGGAGAATATCATCTGTGGAAACGGTGCGGCGGAGCTGGTCTTTTCACTGTGCCATGCACTCAAACCGAAGAAAGCACTGATTCCGATTCCTACATTTGCAGAATATGAGCAGGCACTGGAAAGTGTCGGGGCAGAGGTGGAGCATGTGCTTCTCAAGGAAGAAGATGAATTCCGTGTTCAGGATAGTTTTATTGACTGGCTGCACAAAGATCTGGATATGGTATTTCTTTGTAATCCCAACAATCCGACGGGGATACTGACGGACAGAGAATTTCTGTTCAGACTGCTCCGTGTCTGCCGGGAAATGGGAATCTTTCTGGTGGTGGATGAATGTTTTCAGGATTTTATCCGCGAACCGGGACAGTACAGCCTCAAGGCACAGCTTCCGAGGTATCACAATCTGTTTCTTCTCAAAGCATTTACAAAGCGTTATGCGATGGCGGGTGTGCGTCTTGGATATGGAATTACAGAAAATGAGGAACTTCTTGAAAAGATGACACAGGCTACACAGCCATGGAATATTTCGATTCCTGCACAGGCGGCAGGAATTGCGGCACTTGGTGAAGTCGAATATGTCGAAAGAGCGAGAAAACTGATCTTTGCGGAATCTGAATATTTAAGTGAAGAATTATATAAGCTTGGGATGACCGTTTTTCCTTCTCAGGCAAATTATCTGTTTTTCAAGGGACCGGAAGATCTTTTTGAGATCTGCGTGGGACAGAATGTTCTGATCCGCGACTGCAGTAACTATCCGGGACTTGGTAAGGGATTTTACAGAGTGGCAGTACGCACCCATGAGGAAAATGAGCGTCTGATCCAGGCAATCCATGACGGTCTCATGGAAGCAAGAAAGAAAACACAGGAAGAAGAGGGGGAGGAGTAAAATGGCAAAAGCGATCATGGTGCAGGGAACGATGTCAAATGCGGGCAAGAGCCTTCTGGCAGCGGGACTCTGCCGTATCTTTAAACAGGATGGATACCGTGTGGCTCCCTTTAAGTCACAGAATATGGCATTGAATTCCTTTATCACAAAGGAAGGACTGGAGATGGGAAGAGCGCAGGTCATGCAGGCAGAGGCTGCTGGGATCGAACCGTCCGTCCTTATGAACCCGATCCTTCTGAAACCGACCAACGATGTGGGCTCTCAGGTCATTGTAAACGGAGAAGTCCTTGGCACAATGAGCGCAAGGGATTATTTTGCTTACAAGAAAAAACTTGTCCCGGACATCATGAAAGCATTTGATGTACTTGCAGCAGAGAATGATATCATCGTGATCGAAGGTGCAGGAAGCCCGGCAGAGATCAACCTCAAAAAAGAGGATATCGTAAACATGGGAATGGCGAAGATGGCAAAAGCACCGGTCCTTCTGGTCGGAGATATCGACCGCGGCGGTGTGTTTGCACAGCTTTACGGAACCGTGGAGCTTCTGGAGGAAGACGAGCGAAAGATGATAAAGGGTCTGATCATCAACAAATTCCGCGGTGATAAGACGATCCTTGATCCGGGCGTGGAGATGCTGGAGAGCAAATGCAGGATCCCGGTTGTCGGTGTCGCACCGTATCTTAACATCCAGGTGGAGGACGAGGACAGCCTGACAGAGCGTTTTGACCGTCCGCAGGAAGTTGGGATGATCGATATGGCAGTCATCCGTGTGCCGAGGATCTCCAATTTCACAGATTTTAACCCACTGGAGAGCATACCGGGAGTTTCTCTTCGCTATGTACAGCATCCGTCCGACCTTAAGAATCCGGATGTGATCTTCCTTCCGGGAACAAAGAATACGATGGATGACCTTAAGTGGCTCCGTGAGAGCGGGATGGAGGCTCTGATCCTCAAGGCAGCAGCTTCCGGTACCCTGATCTTTGGTGTCTGCGGCGGCTATCAGATGCTGGGCGAGACTTTAAGTGATCCGCATGGTGTGGAAGCGGGAGGTTCCATGCGTGGAATGGGACTTCTGCCGATGGATACCGTATTTGCGGAGAAAAAGACAAGGACACAGGTTACCGGACGTTTCCTTTCCCTGGAAGGCGATTATGCACCGCTTAAAGATGTCGAATTTACAGGATATGAGATCCATATGGGCGAGAGCACCTGGAAAGAGGACGCCTCTGCCAGCACCTTTACGAAGGATACCGTGACAGGAAACGAGAAGAGAGAAGGTACGTTCTACCACAATATCTGCGGTACTTATGTGCATGGAATCTTCGACAAGGAAGAAGTTGCACTCGGTCTCGTAAAAGCGGTGGGCGACAAAAAGGGAATCGATGTATCCGAGATGGAGGGCGTGGATTTTGCAGCATTTAAGGAGACACAGTATGATATCCTGGCAGCAGAACTGCGGAAACATCTGGACATGAAAAAAATCTATGAGATACTGGACGAGGGAATCGAGGAGGAGAAAGCCTGATGAAAGTAGAACTTGAAAATGTAAAACCGATGGACATCGAGAAGAGAAGCTTTGAGATCATCACGGAAGAACTCGGGGATACCCCGCTGCTCCCGGGAACAGAACTGGTGGTGAAACGCTGCATCCATACAAGTGCAGATTTTGACTATGCCAGAAATCTTTGTTTTTCCCCGGATGTTATCGAGAAGGCAATGGATGCGATCAAAAACGGAGCCTGCATCGTCACAGACACACAGATGGCTAAATCCGGCATTAACAAACGCGCCCTTGCCCGTTATGGCGGTGAGGTTTACTGCTTCATGTCCGATGAAGATGTGGCAAAGACCGCAAAAGAAAACGGAACCACGAGAGCGACTGCAAGCATGGACAAAGCAGCTACTCTCGATAAAAAGCTGATCTTCGCGATCGGAAATGCGCCGACGGCACTGGTGCGTCTCTATGAACTGATCGAGGACGGCAAACTGGATCCGGAACTGATCATCGGTGTTCCGGTAGGATTTGTCAATGTGGTGCAGTCCAAGGAACTGATTATGCAGTCCGGAGCACCGTATATCGTTGCAAGAGGACGCAAGGGCGGCAGCAATATCGCAGCCTGCATCTGCAATGCACTTTTGTACATGATCGACAATCGAAGGGATTAAAGAAAAACACCTGTTCCAGAGAAAAGGAGGGACAGGTGTCAGGTGATCATTATTTATTAAGAAGTTCTTTCAGGAGCCGGCATGCCGGGGCAAAATCGTCTGCGGGGATCGAGGAACAGGAAAGCAGGAGCGTGATCGTGTCTGCGCCTTCCTCGAGAATCAGCAGATCGAAGCCCTTCATGCGGGTTTCTTTTTTTAGTTCCAGGCCGGTCCGGGCGTAGGGAACAGTCAATGCGAGGCTTGTTCCGGCGGCACCTGTCTGGATCGTACAGTCACTGCCAAAGGTGTTCCGCACTTCGTTTTTCAGTTTTTTGAGTTTCTGCGCGTAGAGTTTCTTGAGCTTTTTGGTCTGTGAAGTCAGGTGACCGTCGCGGATAAACTGGCAAAGTGCGATCTGTTCAGCCTTGGAGGCAGTCTGGCTGTAGCGGTCTGCGACAGCAGCGTATTTCCTGGAAAGATTCGGTGGCAGGACCATGAAACTTAAGCGGATCGACGGAAGCAGCAGACGGGAAAATGACCCGATATAAACAACTCCATGTCCACCGGCAAGGTTAAAAAGGGACGGGGTCGGCCGCTGAAAATTGACGAATTCATTCTCAAAGTCATCCTCGATGATCAGGCTGCCCTTCTGAGCCGCGTAATGTACCAGTTCCATACGGCGGCTGACCGGCATGATCTCGCCCCATTTGGTCATATGGGCAGGAGAAACGTAGATGACATCACAGTCCTTGTTGCGGTACTGCACTTCAAAACCATAGCCTGCAAAGATCGTACTTCCCTGTACAAAAGAAGCATTCGGGAAAGAAACGGACTTTCTGTCCCGGATCAGAGGACAGAGAAGGTTCAGAAGACTCTGCACACCGGCTCCGATCACGATATCATCGGCAGAGCAGTTGACATTCCTCCGCTGTCGGATATAGTCAGCGAGCACCTGACGGAGATCCGCCTCACCCTGCGGTTCGCCGTAAGAGAGAAGACGGTCACTCTGGCGCAGCGCACTCTTGATATAACGCTGCCACAGATCGAAGCGAAAGCTTTCCCGGTCGACACCGTTGGAGGCAAAATCATACTGCACCGGCGGAAGATCTGCATGCCAGGAAGCGGTGGACACTGGTTTCTGGTCGGCGATACTGGTTACGTAGTAACCGCTCTGGGCACGGGCGACGATGTAGCCGTCTGCGGCAAGCTGAAGGTAGGCATTCTCGATCGTGGTGCGGCTGAGTTTCAGTTCTGTGGCGCATTTACGCAGGGAAGGCATACGGCTTCCGGCAGGAATGCGATGCTCCATGATCAGATTTTTGTAATGGTCGTATACCTGGAGATACAGGCTTTCTTTGGTGGAATGGAATGCTAGACTCATAAACTGTCCCCTCAAAAATGAATAAAAGTGGTTATTTTTATAAATACACTTAGGTGCTATTCTAAATCAGAATATGACAAAAAGCAAGACAAGGAGACAATACTTTGAAGAAAATTGCAGTTCTCAATGACCTGTCCGGGATGGGAAAATGCTCCCTGACAGCAGCGATACCGGTGATCTCGGTGATGGGGGTGCAGGCATGTCCGCTTCCTACTGCTATTTTGAGTGCACAGACCGGTTTTCCGTCTTATTATTGTGATGATTATACAGACCGTATGGATATCCTGATGGACGAATGGCAGAAGATGGATTTTCACCCGGATGGCATTTATACAGGATTCCTGGCTGATGCTGCACAGGCAGACAAGGCGGTGGATTTTATACAGAGATTTAAGAAAAAAGAAACAAAAGTCCTCGTTGACCCGGTCATGGGTGATGATGGGGAGGAATACCCGATCTATACAGAAGAACTGTGCGAAAAGATGAGAATGCTTGTCAGAGAGGCAGCAGTGATCACTCCGAACATCACGGAATCGTTGCTTCTTCTCTATGGAAGAGAAGAAATGCACACAGAATGGCAGAAGATTTCCGGTTTCTCCGGAGAGGAATTTCTGAAATATGTCCAGACGATCGGCAGCCTGCTTACAGAGAAATTTGATGTGGAAGCCGTGATCACGGGCATCAGCCATGAAGAAGATGGTGCGAAGTACATCAGCAACCTTATCTGCAAAAAAGCAGCGCAGACCTGGGTGACAACGAAGAAAGAGGGCGGCAGCTATTCTGGTACGGGAGATCTGTTTGCTTCTATCTTAAGTGCAGGGATGGTCAAGGGGACTGATACCGCTGCTTCCGTACAGAAAGCGGTGAATTTCCTTGCAAAAGGAATCCATGATGCTGTAGAAGAAGGAACAGATCGAAATGAAGGAATCTGTTTCGAAACTTATCTCTATGAACTTGCAGATGTAAAATAACAGAAAAATACCCGCCGGTGGTCGCAGTCGATCGATCCGGCGGGTATTTTTTATTTAAAGATTCTTGTAACTATTTAGTAGGTAGTATCCCGCGAGGTGTTTTGGCATGTTTTTTGCCAAAATCCCGAGACATACAAGGCAAAATGCTATCACCGAAGGTGATCTGGAATGCATTTTGACTCGTAACTGTAAGGGTACTGAACAGTTACAGATTCTTTTTCTTATAGATAAACCAGGAGGCGATCCCTGTAAATACCAGAAGGTAAACAAGCAGGATCACAATTCCCGAAAATGCAAAGCCTTCACCAGCAGAAATGCTTCGGATCATGTGGCTTGTCTGGGAAAGCGGAAGCGCGGCTACGAACTTTCCGATAAAGCCAGGAAGCTTCTCAGTGGAAAAGAAGGTGTTGCAAAGATAAGCCATCGGCATGATGATGTAGTTGGAAAAACGCGGTACATCGGCGTGGTTTTTTGCAAGGAAAGAAACAACCACTCCGATCGCAGAAAACACTGCTCCGTTTAAGAACATCACCAGGAAGGACCATCCATTGAAGATCAGTCCTGTGTCGATCGGCAGAGTCAGGATCAGGATCACACCTCCGGCATAAAATCCACGGAGACTTCCTCCGATGATCTGACCGGCAATAAACTGCCACAGAGGCGTCGGTGAGATCATGACCTGGTCGAATGCTTTTTCGTACAGTCTCTGTACGTTCAGGTTCTGGGCGATCGCATTGAAACTTCCGTTCATGGTCGTCAGAGATACGACACCGGGGATCAGGAAATTCAGATAAGGCTGTCCGTGGGACGTTGTCTGGATCCCCATTCCAAATACGACAAGATACATCAGAGGCGCGATCATGGCTGCCAGGGTGATCTTGTAGAAATCTCTGCGGAATTCTACCCATTTTTCCCATAAAATCGTTATAATTCCCATAATTGACCTCCCTTTATGACGGCATCAGATGACGGCCGGCACGTTCCACAAATACATCTTCCAGTGTGGTCTCACGAAGAGAAGCCTGTCCCGGAATGCCGGACAGATAATCAATGGCTTCTTGACGGCTGTGGAAATAGCGGCTGACGGTATTTCCATCCGGTCCGGGCTCATCGATCGTGTAGGCTCCAAGACTCTCGATCAATGCGGAAGGTGTGCTGATTTCCTCAAGTTTACCGTGATCCATCAGGGCGACGCGGTTGCAGAGGTTCTGGGCTTCTTCCATATAGTGTGTGGTCAGAAGGATCGTCAGGTTTTTGCCGTTCAGCTTGCGGAGAAGGTTCCACATCTGTCGTCTGGAAAGCGCGTCCATTCCGGCGGTCGGCTCATCCAGAAGAAGGATCTCCGGATCTGTAAGAAGGGCACGGCAGACCATCAGTTTACGCTTCATACCGCCGGAAAGCTTGCGGACGGTACGTCTGCGGAATTTGATCAGGTCACAGAACTCCAGAAGTTCCTCTGTACGCCGTTTGATCTCCTTGCGCGGCATGAAATAAAGCCTGCCCTGATATTCCATGATCTCGTCCATGGTCATATCCTGGCGCATGGAATATTCCTGGGTGATCACGCTGATCTTGCGTTTCAGGTCCGGGCGGTTTCGTTTCAGTGTCTGGCCATCGATCAGAATCTCTCCCTTTGTAGGAAGGAGCAGGGTGGACAGAAGACTGATCGTCGTTGTCTTTCCTGCACCGTTCGGACCAAGAAGACCGAAAAACTCTCCCGTTTCAATCTTGAGATCCAGGGAATCCACGGCTGTGAAATTATCAAATGTCTTGGTCAGATTTCTGGTTTCGATCATTTTTATTTTTTCTCCTTTGCGATGATCAGGGAATAATAACCTGCATCATCCGGAATCTCCTCAACACTTCTGTAAATATGTTCTTCTGGCATACCGCAGTTCTCGACCATCAGGACATCACGGTCGCTCTTTGCGAGGATTTCCTTGACCTGGTTCATCTTTTTGCCTGATTTCATGAGTATATAGTTGCCGGATTCGCTGAGGTCGCTGTCCAGGCGGTGAACAGCCGGCACGATATGAAGCTGCTCATTCCACTCGGAAAGAGAAATGTTCAGGCGGGCAGCAGCGGCACAGAAAGAAGTGATCCCGCTCACCAGCTCTGTGTGATATCCGTCAGCCTCCACACGGTGCTGCAGATAGGAAAAAGTGGAGTATACACAAGGATCTCCAAGTGTCAGGAAGACAACGTTTTTGCCCTGGTCAAGACAGGCTTCCAGAGTTTTGGCTCCCTTTGCGTGGTTTTCTTCGAGTTCTTTTGCGTCGTGTGTCATTGGCATGTAGATCGGAAGAA